>CAYSKC010000008.1:6163-11013 GCA_964431615.1 uncultured Candidatus Saccharibacteria bacterium | reverse complement strand
TTGTAGTCAACTTTGATTGTCATAATATTTATCTATCCTGATATAAATTACTTTTTACAAGCGTAAAAATACACCCATGTAGGATGCAACTCATGTATTATACATATGAAAAATTTTTTTGCAAATATTTTTGATATTATTGTTTATTATTTTCTTGTTTTCTATTTGAAAAAAAACTATGAACATATCAATTGTTATTCCTGCATACAACGAGCAAAATCAAATAAGCAATTCTCTAGAGAGAATCTTGAGCTATATTTCATCTCAAAAAAATAATTTTGAAGTAATTGTTGTAGATGATGGATCCATAGATAAAACATGTGAAAAAGTGAAGTATTTCCCGGATGTAAAACTTATAAAACAAGACAAAAACTCTGGCAAAGGTGCTGCATTGAGAGAGGGTGTTAATCAATCCAAATATGACTATGTTTATCTCTGTGATTGTGACCTTTCAACACCGATTGAAGAAATTGAAAAATTTATAAATAAAATTAAATTATTTGACTGTGTTGTTGGTTCGAGAGCCAATAAAAAAGGATATAGCCACAGCAGTGTGGTTAGGGTTTTGTTTGGAAAATTTGGAAATTTTTTGATTAATTCTTTTTTGAGACTTGGGATTCGAGACACTCAATGTGGTTTTAAACTACTTGGCCCCAATGCCAAAAAGATTTTTGACAAAACAACGATAAACAGGTGGGGAATAGATTTTGAATTCTTGTATCTTATGAAAGCAAATAATTTAAAAGTCAAAGAAATCGACATAGAATGGCAGGCAGGGAAAGAATCAAAGGTAAGCCTTCTCTCTTATTTTTCAAGTTTTGCTGACCTTTTGAAAGTATTTTTCAAATCAAAGATAGTAAACTAGTCTATCAGTTCACCTTCCATTTCTTCTCTTTCTAATTGTTTGATATTCTTATAGACTCTGATTGTAGGGTGGTCATAAACACGAAAGCTCTCCTCAAAATACAAATCATTTATATTTAGACCAAACATATTTGGGAATAATTCAAACTGTGCAATTTTTTTGTAACCCAGACTCCCCGACTCTAGTTTTCGATAAAATTTGCATGTTGAGGGGTACCTGCTACAAGCTCTCGAAATAGTATCAGAAGCCCTTCTTGAAGACAAGATATAATAATCGGCATTCATCAATGCATCCAAGTATTTTTGATATTTTTCATCCGTATCTTCATCATAAGGATTGAGCATGATGACTTCAAATTGTGAACGAGAAAAATTTTTCAGATCTATTGGCATTCCATCATCCCATTCCTCATTGATAATCTTTTTTCCAGGCTCAATGTTTTGATAAATCCAGTTTGATGCTTCAATTCTGGTTGGAGAACTCGAAAAAATACTCAAATAAAATAAAGAACTTCCTATCGAATAAACGAAAATTGCGACGGATATCAAATAAACAAATGGTTTCGTTTTGTTTGTTTTTGAGATTGTTCTCAAAATATCCAAAGCAAGAATAATTACCCCAGGAATAATCAATAATAGATATCTCATAAATTTTGTATACCACCCACCGACGTACAAAAAATAAAGAAGAGTAAATACAATAATAGGTAGGAAATAATCATTCCATCTTTTTTGTTTCAACAGTTTAAAAATATAGAAAAGCAATCCTCCAAAGGACAACAAAACTATGTGTGGACCAATATAAACACATAGATTGAGTAGTTGAAATACATAAACAGGTGTATCAAAAAACTGTAGGTTATACGGTACCATCAATTTACCCGACACAACACCTGATTCATAAGTCATTGATTCATAAAATTTTTCAAAATTGAGGATTGAATAAGGAGACACTATCAAAAAACAGACAAAAACTGTTGATACAAATATCAAACCATAAATCAAGTGTTTTGAAATGTGTCTTTCTTTTTTCAATAACGCTTGTATCCATACAACAAAAGGTATCAAAACAAAAGAAATTGCAGTAGTTTTTGTACCAATCGAAATTCCAATCAAAATACCGAGTAATATCCATGTTTTGATTTGCTTCGAATAATCTATTTCTTTCAGTGTCTTTGTAGAAATATAAAAAATCAAAAGAAGCATCATGACAAGAAAGCTCTCTGTCACACCATAGTGTGCGTATTGGATGAAACCTATACAGAAGGTAAAAATTGTCATGCCAGTAAAAAGAAGAAGTCCAGAAAATTTTTCTTTTAGAATTTTGTAAAAAAGAAAGATAGAAATCACTGAACTGGTGGCAGAAAAAATCCTTGTAATGAAGTTTATGTGTCCCCAGTCGATAAACCAGATAGTATCATTTGTGACAAAGGAAATAATTTCTGCAAAAATACGGGTCAGATAAATATAAAATCCATTGTATGCATAAAAACCTGGATCTAAAGCAGAAAAAAAATCCAGTCTTGTTACTGAAAGTGCAATATTTCTTTCATCTGGATGAAAAGTCAAAAAATAATCCCAGTTAAGATTAAAATAACGAAATAACCCACCCCAAAGAAGAAATAAACACAATAGTTTATGGTTTTGAACATAGTTATAGATATTTATCAGATATTTTTTGATTAGAGATACTATTTTTTTCACAAACTTATTTTTGAGATTTCTTATCTCACAATTAAATCAATAAGGAAATAAACCCCATATTTTATAAGATATGGAAAAGTTTTTGGGGACAAAACTAATTTTGTTAGATCACCCCCATTATTCTTTGCATCAGAAAATTGCGAAATGAAACCATCTTTGTTTTGGGAAATCATTTTAATCATTTCACAATAGGTTCGATTTCTCCTCATCTGGTTCCACACAAGACGATAGAGTTTTTGTTTAAAGTAATATTTAATCAATTTTTCGTATTTATTTATCTTTTTTTTGTACTGTTTAAATATTTTTTCATCCTTTATTTCCAAAAATTCAGAGATTAACCTTGCAGAAACTTTTGCTGAGACAATAGAACCCTTGATTCCATCTGCTGCAAATGGGCCACAAAAACCACCAGCATCACCTACAAGAAGTGTATTATGAGAGTATAAATTTTTCAAAGGTCCTCCAAGAGGGATATAGTCACCATAAGAAGATACCTCCCTCTGTTTTTTATTTGATGCGTTAATTTTTATCATTTTCTTTTCTTCAAGTATCTTTATAAACTCGTTAAGTTTTCGAATTCCAGATACATCTTTTGCAAGTTTTGCAATTCCGAGCCTGAATGCTTTTTTTCCTTCAATCAATGTCGGAGATAACCATCCACCATAGCCGAGTGAAAATTCACCAAACCAATAATGATAAACAGTTGAATCGGGATTGTCTCCATAAGTAATGTCTCCAAAAAATACTTTCTCCAAACCAAAAAGGTACTTTTTGTTTTGTGAGAGCCCTTTCACTTTTTCTGCAACAGTTGACTTCGCTCCATCGGCACCTACCAAAAATTTTGACTCAACTTGAAATTTTCTATCTCCCTCTTGAAGTTCAATTTGGCATTTACCACATTTGTGGTTTGTTTTCACAAAAGATGTATTTGTCTTCAGCTCGACGTTGTCTGGAAGATTTTTTGAAATATAATCAATGAGTTTTGGGGTGTCAGTTGAATATATCCATGGAGCTTTGCTTGTTGAAAAGAAGTTTTGTTTGAAATCAGGACCGACAACCCCAAGTGTGTCTATAGCATTTGGAATAAATTTTTGAAGGTTTGGTATAAATGTTTCGAGAAGCTCTTTTGTGCGCACTGTTATTAAGCCAGTTGATTCATATGAAAGATCTAATCTGGGTTTTCTATCAACAATCAAAACCTTTAAGTTTTGGGGAAGATGCATTGCAAGGGTAAGGCCCGAAAATCCTGCACCTATGATGACTACGTCGTACATCGTATAGAATGAAAAATTGAAAATTGAAAATCAACGAAAAATTTACAAATTCAGCAAGAATAAACGAAAGAAAAATCTGAGGTTACAAAAATATTTAGAAACAAATATATTTTTATTGATAAAAAGCGATTTTTTATGATCAAGAATCAAAACAATAATTCATAATGATTCTGGGTTCTCCGTCACCGAAAAAATTTTCAACAATATCTCCAACCTGAAATCCTGCTTTTTTGTAAGTTGCTATTCCGATAGAGTTCTCTGGATGAACAGCAAGATTAGCTTCCATAAAGCCTTCATTTCTGATTTTTTTCATTATCTCCAAAACAGAAAGATATCCTATGCCCTTTCCTCTCATTTCTGGCAAAATATTCAATCCCTGAACTTGAGCTAAAGTATCACTTTTTTTTTCAAAACCAATTGCCCCGACCTTTACATTGTCAGCTAATATAAAAAAAACACTAGAATCTTGCAGATATTCACCCATTTTCACCTCGTCAGTAAATGCGTGAAAATATTTTGAAGATGATGCTTTTTCAAACTCGATCATTTCAAGGGCATCTTTTCCCATTGCTTTTAGCAAATTTACTTTCATTTGTTGGATATCAAAAACTTCATTAACTACAATATTTTATCAAAATAGAAATCCCATGAGGATAAAAGTATTCTTAGTTTTTCATATGTTTATTTTATCAGATTATTGTTGAGCTTTTGGTTATTGAAATGGTAGAATACTAGAGCAGTTGAACAATATAGAATTAAGAATGTTGAATGCTGGATTCTGAACTACTGGTTTGTTTAAAGCGAAAAAGGGCTAACGGTGTTTTTTGAAAATCATACAATTGCCAATAGGTCCCGTGATCAACACAGGACATCAGAACTTTAAATATTTGCTTCACTTTGTTTGCAAATATTATGACTTCTAGATGGCCCCATCGTTTAGAGATCAAGTCCGAAGTCATAAGGACATTGAGCTCTTATCCTTTTGAACGCAGTGAAAAAGGGCTAACG
>CAYSKC010000008.1:0-6153 GCA_964431615.1 uncultured Candidatus Saccharibacteria bacterium | reverse complement strand
AGTTTATAGTTGAGAGTGAAAAGTGCAAAATTAAAGTTAGAAGTTGGAATGGGAGATATTTTTTGACTTACAACTTTGCACTTAAAACTTTCAACTTTTTAGGCCCCATCGTCTAACGGTTAGGACGTCAGATTCTCAATTTGATAATCCGGGTTCGATTCCCGGTGGGGTCATAAAAAAAGTCTGGTGAAAGTTAGGCTTTTTTTGTGCCTAGCAAAGGAAATTGCAACTGAGCAAAGCGATAGTTCCCTGTCTTCCGAATCCCGCTTCGCGAGAGAAGGCAGAGATTCCCAGTGTGATCACCATCGCATTTACGCGATGAAATGACAAAGCTCAAATTTCAAACTAACTTAAAAGTTCAAGGTCCAAAATAGGACATTTTTTATGACTTAGAAAAGAAGATCACATTTGAGCAAGCGACAGTTTTCTATCCGTCTTTGATGAAGAGTCAAAGTAGCGATTTTTTCCTGTTTGATAACCAACTTCAATTCATCCTTCAATAGTATATTATAAAAAATTTTTATCTTAGAAATCAGCACTAACCCTCATTAATCTTAAATATTTTGGAACAGTTGATGAGTTCAATTGGCTTTTTGACTATCAATTATTATTCCCATTATATGTAATAAATGTTAGTACTTCACGTTATATACATAATTAATTTGTTTAAGTTACAACTATGATGAACAATAAGTCATTTTTATACCTTCTATTTGTAGCACTTATTATAAGTATTGTGGTTAATGTCGTACTCGTAATCAGTGTTTTAAAACAACGTGCTTCGAATGATGTCACAGTACTAAATGAACAAACCATCAAACAAACAAACGAAGATGGAAAGGAAAATAATGATGAGGTTATCGAAGAAGTGGAGCTTACTCTTGCAGAAAATTTACAAAAATCGATAGACAAGATGAAAAAACTTGATAATTACACTGTTTACTATTCAGATGGTTATGAATGCATAAATTATTTAAAAATTGATTTTGATAATGAGGGGTTTGAAGCTTCTGTCTACAACTCAGGAGATACAACTTGTGACTTCCCTTCTGAAATGTTTATAAAGAAAGTTGGTGATAATGTTAGTTATTCTTATGACGGTATTAATTGGGAAGATGGCTATCCACAGAACATAAACGGATATGAGTTTAAAGTACCAGAAAAAGTAAGCTTGTCTGAAATATTGCCACAAGGATTTATATCTGAAGAAAAAAATACATATCTATCCAACACCACAAATACCGAACTTGCTTACCAAGATGAAATCATTGATCTTTCAGATACTAGCCGAAACGATTTTTTTAGTGAAAAATATACTCCAGAAAAATTTCATAATTATTCTACATTTGCCATTGAAATCGGATCAAAAGCCAAATATCAACTTAATCGTGTAATTGGAGATGGTTGTGTGGAGAATACTGAAAGTAATGATGTTTATGTGGATTGCGCATATCCAACTTGGTCTTTTGATGAAAACTATAATTTGGTTTTTTATGAAAGCGGAAAGTTTGAATATTCTTCCTTTGGGATCTATGATTTATAGAATATTTCAGTTTCAATACCAGATATGAATTTGCTACTTGGCGAACATTTAAGGTTTATGGTCATCCAAGCCAAAATTTTGGGTCTTTACTGTCTTTGAAATACTATCTCAGAAAATTAATTGATATCATTAAAGAGTAAAATTAAATAGATATGGAAATCAATTTTTTGATATGCCTGAGACCAGCACCAATTTCTGGAGAATCTATTGTAATACCGGGATGTCTATTGACTTCCAGAAGGTAAGGAGTTTTTGTCGTTTCCTCGATTAGAATATCTGGACGACCCCAATTTAGTGTGAGAGCTTTGATTGATTTAATAGCCATTTTTGAAACACTTTGAGGTATCGTATCTAATTCAACAAATACTTCTTGTGCTCCGCATGTTGCATTGTTTTTGAACTCGCCATCAATCCCAAAACTTTTTTCTGCGGACATGATTTCTCCTTTTGAAATCAAAATTCCCCAATCATATTTATTCGTAATGAATTCTTGAAAAATATATATTCCTCCTTTTTTTAAATTTTCTATGATCTTTTTTAGTTCTTTCAAATTTTTTGCTAAGTGAGAATCCTTTCCGCAAGAACCCTTTGAATTCTTGACGACAATAGGGAAATGCAAAAATTGGATAATTCTTTCAATATCATATCCATGAAGACTTTTTCTAGAAAAATATGTTTTGGGCGTTGTAATATTGGATAGTGCAAACAACATCTGATCTGTCAGTTTTGAAGTAGTTGCTTCAACTGGGGTAAACGGAATTTTTTTTTCGGTCAAATAAAGAGAAATTGCATAAGACAAATCCCTAGTACCCCAATTTGATGTCAACCACACGAAATCAAATTCATCGATAGGTGTTCTATCACACAAAATTTTGATATTGTTTTTATCAAAAAGGAACTCAACAAGATCAAATTTTATATTCACAAACTCATATCCATCACCAAACGCTTCTTCAGTTGCTTTTTTCTTCAAATTTTGAAGACTTGGAAGAATAAGAATTCTCTTCTTTTTCATAAATACATTCCTGATAGAAAGTAAAATATTTTGGCCTAAAAATTATGGATTTTGCTCTTTTATAAGCTTAAAACTTAACTTTCTTGCCAATTGGGATAAAAAACAAGTGGTCGTGGTCCGAATTGATAATTATCGAGTGATATCAATTATATCACAAAAATATATTAAGCTTTTTTCAGCCAAAGTCAGTGTATACAGACCATGCTATAATTGAAAGTAATTTTTTGACTTGGATTAAATTTCACGAGATCTAAAAATTTAAATAATTTTTTCTCTCTTCTTTTTAATTATTTGCATTGTACCTACATTGACAACTTTTTTGCCACTCTAGTTTAGATATTATGATGTTGAAATGTTCAAGAAAAATGAAGTTGTGTTCTATCCTTCTTTTGGCTCTACTACAATCAAAAGGATATATAAAGAAACTAATGGAGAGAGTTATTACGAGCTTGAATTTGCTGACAATTTAACCATACTTGTCCCCACTCAAAAAGCAGAAGAGTTTGGACTTAGATATGCAACAGAACACAATACACTTATAAAGATACTTTCAGAAATTAAAGGGATGGAAACACGAGATGAAGATATCGGTAGTGTCTCGAAAACCGTAAACCAAAGGTTATCGACTGGAAAAGTCAAAGATTTGATCTATATAATCAAATTGGTTCAATCCATATCGAAAATCAAAGAATCAAAAAATAAAAAACTTGAAATATCAGAAAGACAAGCATTAAACCAAGCATATAAACTACTTCAAGAGGAAGTAAGTATGGTTTTGGGAAATCAGTACAAATTCAATATAATCTAGACAAAGCATCAACACTGAAACTATAAACAAAAAGGGAGTCTTACGACTCCCTTCCATTTTTTAAAAATTACAACAAAACTAGCGTCTTCTCAAATTCTGACATAAACAATTCTTTTTCAGTTGGATTTGAAAGATCAATTTTTCTGAATTTGTAATATTCAGGTGATGTTGTAGTTCCACCACTCATTGACGATGTTGAGATTGTAATTCGATATTTGTATCCTCCATACTCGAAAATGATTGCTGGAATTGGATCCTCATAATCACTCATTTTTTCTCCATCCACTGGACTGTCAGCTTCGAATGTAACCATTTCGGGATATGATAAATAGAAAAATGATACAGGAGTTTTGACACCATCAATTTCAATTTCACCCGATTCTTCTCTATAGCCTTCACTCAATACCAAATCAGCAAATGAGTAAGAATTTTCATACACATCGATATTTGCATAAGTGTAATTTCCTAAATCATCTTCTGAGTTATAAGAAAGGCTAATTAAACTTTGCGCAAAATCCATGTCATATGGATATACTTCTGTTGCATTCTTGTACATAATATCCCCTATTTCACCTTCTGGATAGAAATCTCTATCTTTATAAAATTTACTTTCTGTTGTTTCTACAACTATATTTGGCAGATAAACATACGAAAGCTTCAAATCAGAAGAAGATGGGACAATTAAATTTAGGTTCAATTCTGATACAACATTCTTAAGTTGTGTATTATACAAATCATTATATTCATTTGATGATGCAAGTGAATCAACCACCTTTATTGGGACATCAATATCAAATTCAAAAAGACTCTCAACCTCAGCAAAGTCAACATTTTTTCGCTCAAATTTGATTGTCGTTGCATTCATCAGATTTTGTGGGGAAATACTATCCAAATAAGACTCAATTCGATAAATCTCGTAAGTGTCCTTATCTACAATACTTCTAGTAACAATTGTTTCCATCTCACCTTCACTCCTCTCCTCAGCATCCATAATTCTCGCAGAATATACAAGATCAGAACAATTGTATGAATATTTTGAAGTAATTGCATACACACTCTTTCCCTCATAAACTACTTCTTCTACCTCAATATCCTCACCAAAATAATCCTCAATCGATGGAGTATATGTCTCATCATAAACAGTTCCGTCATCATAGACAGTTGTGTCTTCATAAGCAATCGGCTCTTCAATACCCACCACCTCTTCTACATTAGATTCAGATGTGTATTCTTCAATTGGTGTGAGAAATTCCTCGTTTGAATAATCATATTCGTACTTAACAGCAAATTTCCCTCCATTATAGGTAATACTTGAATCTGAATCGCCATAATATAGGCCAATCAAATTACCATCTTTGTCATATGAAAGACTTTTTGATTTGTAAGTTGAATAATCATCAGGGTCTGAATAATAATACGAATCGGATTTAAAAATGTAGCTTGAATCATAGCTATTCATCCAGCTATCTTCACACTTTGATTTTGCTTTGCCATATTCAGTTGTGTACGAATCAAATGAATAATTGTAATTTTGATCAAAAAATGGCATACCAATTCCCATTCCATCGTATCCAGATCCCTCTGCCGATTTTTGACTAGAAGATAACTGACTACTTGTCAAAGTCTCTGGAGAAGAGAAAGAGGCTAAAACTCCCTGTGAGTTTTTTTCCAATACTTTTGCTAAAAACTCAGCTTTGTCGAATTCTTTTTGTATTGGTTTTGAGCTTTGATATATACCAAATACGAGAACTCCACCTACAAGCAGTGCAACGACTGAAAAAATTCCCAGTCCTCCAAACAGAAGCAGTTTTTTTGTATCCACATTGAATAAATTAAAAAATAAATTATTGCCTTCATACTTTGAAAGCACTTTGTTTTTTAGTCTTTCTCGAAAAATCTCATCTGGTAGAGAAGATTCTTCAAAAAAATCATTTAAATTTTGGTTATTTTTTTGGTTTTTCATAATAAATTAACTATATATATTAAGTAGCATCTGGTGTACACATGAGAAACTTTCTTAAATTCGCAATACCTCTTTTTTGAGTCGTTTTCACGTAATTGACGTTTTTATTTAATATTTCTGTAATCTTTTTAATGGATAATTTTTCAACTAACCTGAGGGTTAGGACCTTTTTTTGTTTTTCTGGGAGCTTATCGATAAATTTTTTTGCGACTTCTATAATTTTGTCTTCATTTACGGAACTAACCTCGACTTGAAAATCCTCAATCTTTTCAATATTTATCCAAAACTTCTGGTCTTTGTATTTTCGCTTTAAAAAATTTATGAATATGTTCTTCGCAGTTCCATACAAGAAACCGCAAGGGTTGTTTATCAAATCATTTTTCTTGATTCTTTCGACAAATGAGAGGAAAGTGTCACTCGTCAAATCTTGTGCAGTTTCTTTTGAGAGAGTTTTTAGGTAGAAAAATTTGTATATTCTATCTACATTCTGTTCGTAGACAATTTCTAAATCAACTTTTGTGAAATTTTTATTCATATTCTTATTTATCCAAACCAATGATAAGGATAAATAGAAGGGATGAGAAGAGCTTATCTCAAATTTCCAAGTTTTGACTTTGCAAGAAGAGTGAGATTATCTCTTTTGGCCCATTCTCTCTCGGTTCTGGTAAGGTATCTTTTTCGCAGTCTAAAAAATTTGGGGGTAATTTCCAAAACCTCGTCGTCCTCAAGCATCTCAACTGCCTGCTCTAATGTTAGACGTATTGGTGGTTTCAGATCCGTAAGAGTAATGATAGCGTGTGATACTCGAACACCTGATTTTTTGC
>CAYSKC010000007.1:7041-13326 GCA_964431615.1 uncultured Candidatus Saccharibacteria bacterium | reverse complement strand
ATGGCGTAAGTGTTGATGTAATAGAAGAAACTCGTGAACTTGCAACACATATGAAAGAAATGTACAACAATGAAACATACCCCTATACTATCAACGACCTAATCACTGCGTCACATCTGGTCCACGATCTGGGGATCAATGTGATCAATGGGGGAGTGCGCAATGCATATTATGAGGAAATCCAAGAAGGAGGAAAGTTTTCAGAAACAAAAGATACAAAATTTGGAACAATAAAAAAGGGAAAAGTTATGTGGTATTCACTTGAGGACCCTTCTTTGAGAGGAGTTGTAGTTGGAGACAAATGTTTTACATATAAATCTGCACATGAGCTCATCAGAAAATACAACTTGTATTATGTATACAAGCAACTCCTACAGGATATCCCAGATATAACACCCAAGATGCAATCAAATTTTTATGAACCGGATTATGATCTAAGTGCGAGAATAATTAATTCCAAGACAAATGAGGCAATTTCAGAAGATGATCTTTATGAATTGATTCAAAAAAAAGATCCAATAATCAAAAACCTGATTTCCACTGACGATCTCAGCCGTGGTTTGAGATTAAAAGATGATTTTGGTTGGGTATATGATGAAAGCGAACAAAAACATTTCATTCATAAAACTCGCACCGTCAATAATCGAAAAGTACATAATAAATTCTATGTTCCTCCTGGTTATGCTGCAACTGGAGTCAAGGGGATCAAAGGTAACAGTTTTTTGGCAAATACCTGGCTCAAAAGAGTAAATTCTGATTTTCAAGATACAGAAGCAGGCATGGAAAAAGAGTTTTCACTAGCAAATGACTACTACGAACTGGTTGGAGATATCGGACAGTATGAGAGAAAAGCATATTTTTCGAAAACATTCTGGGGAGATACTATTGACTGGACCCAAAAAATTGGTACAGCAGTGATGCTTTCTAGTCTTTTCTTGGGCTCTATCACAGGATCACCAATATTTTTGGCAATCATTCTTGGGACAGCAGCTATTGAAGCACCTCTCGTGTACTTTATGCAAAGACAATTTAAACTAATGGGAGAGAGAAGAAAAATGGCTCTTCAGGCAAGAGAGAGAATCTGGGGAGCAAAAGGAGCAATTGATAATCTTTTGAAAGGGGGATCGAGTAGAGCAGAAAGAGATTACATTGAAAACACCTTACTTGGGGGACTACTTGCCGCAATGGAAGATATTGCCAAAGAACCTGTCCCACCAGAATCGTTCCCAAAAAACGATAATGCTATCAAATTGTGGTCTGCCATCTTTGGAGAAAAAGGGTTGGTAGATAAAGGTATAGAATCATTAGGGAAATAAAAAATTATGCCAACAACAATACCAGATTCAAAACTAATAGAAATTTTTCTAAAAAACATCGGGATGAATGATTTTGACATAAATACTTTTATTGAAGAACACAAAGGGAATCTTCTTGATTTGATTTTTCTAAAAATTCTCAATAAATACGCCCAACATAGCTCAGAAGAAAAAATTCGAGAACTAGAAAACAGAATGTCAAATATCAAAAAATACGGAAAAATTGACGATCAAGAGCTCGTAATGAAGATAATTTATGAAACAATTCAGACACATCCTGAACTTGCAGAAGAAATTCGAGAACTTCATAGTGAAATCAATACAAAACTTTTTTTCAAATTGATGGAAAAGGCCGATGCTGATGGTCAAGAGGAGGCACTTCAATACATTTTGTCTCAACTTCAAAAAATTGAACAAAAAGAGAAAGCGACATAAATTTGCGATATGTTGAGTTTATTTTTATACTTGAATGTAGATTTTTTCAAACTGTCCGATGAAAACAACCAAAACACAAAAAATAGTCATAACGATAGCAAGTTCTTTTTTGCTTATTTCAATATTTTCTCCAATATTTTCTCAATCCTTGAAAAAAAACGAGATAATATTTGAGGGGGGAGTGGGTCAAAAACAAACTCTCGCAGGTGATTACTTTCATTCATCGGATACCCCATGTATGCTTTACAAACCCTCAATTGAAAGTGATGGGATTTATCTAGCTGAAGAAGAGGGAACTTGTGCAACAGGTGCTGGAATTGAAACATTAAATTTTCTTTTAAAAAGTCTCTCTGGAGAAACAAAAATGCAATTCGATGACACAGGAAAGGTAACTGCAATTTGGCACAACAACGGTCTTACAGAAGATCTAATTGTCGCAAGCGGGAACCTCTACACTTCCCCTCCAGTTGAACCCGCAAGTGTATGGGCTCAAAATACTTTCAATGATATCAAAAACAAGATAAATCCAATTGAAACAGTTGAAGCACAAGAAGATTCATCAATATACTTTCCTGGGAGAGGATATGACATCCTAAAACCGATTCAAAAAATTTGGAGCATGAACCAAAACCTATGCTATGGACTTTTGATAATTGTTGTTCTCGTAAATGCTTTTATCATTTTGTTTAAAGGAAACAAAGGCGATATTACTTTTATGAATTCAATACCGAGTGTAATTCTTTCATTACTTTTGATTACTTTTAGCTATGCGCTGTCAGGAGCATTTATTGATTTAATGACAATAGGATCAAATTTTGTTCAATCAGTTCTCCTTTCAAATCCAGCAGCCCCTGGCTATGAATCAGTTTGGACAAAATCAATCACATATGATGATACAAATGTTCCCGCATTTAACAACAAAACAAGAGCAGAAATACTGGATGAGTTAAATAAACTCAAAAAATTAGGTGGGACTACTGATCCTGATTTCTATACTACCGAGGATGTGATTGAAGCAAAATATGGAGTCCAAATTGACGATCCCCTTGTCAGTACATGGTTAATCTTTGGAACCTCAAATCAAAACATAACTTCAAAAGATTTGACATCAATTGATTTACTTCCTGACGAAGTAATTCTAAACTCGACAATAACCCCAATTGGAGGAATAGTAAGTATGATTACAAAATTTGGAAATCTTTTTGGTGGAAAAGTTGGGAATGCTGGAATGAGTTTGGCTTCTATGATTCTAAATCTTGTTTTTGCACTTGCTGCATTTATGGCAAGTATCAAAGTATTTTTTAATTTATTGAAGTCATACATTGTATTGATTATATATCCTATTTTCTCACCTTTTATATTTTTGATCGCAGCAATACCATCTATGACTCAAAAAATGATCAATAGTTTTGTCAATACAATGCTTGGTGCTTCGATGTCTTTTGTAGCTGTATATGCTGTTTACCTCATGATACTTATAATTACAAACCTTCCAGCAATTGATGGATTTAATGGTTTCGTCCCACCATTACTTGGATATGATGCAAATAATCTGGTTGGAGTTGGTGGACATCTTGTTAGAATGATTGTAGGCTATGGTTTGTTTTTATCTTCTCCACTGATTGCAGAAAAAGTTCCAGAATTCTTTGTCTCTGGAAAACTTGACATAAGTAGAGCAGGAAAAGATATTGGGTCATATACAGCACAAGCTGCAGGCACTATTGTTCAGGGAGTCAGAGCGGCAGCTCAAATTGCTCATTCTTTGTTTTATCCAAAAAAATAAATAACCAATGAACTCTCAAATATTGAAGGAGCTGGGAGAAAGATTGAAGGATGTTGAGAAAAAAGAGCAGTATTTATTTCAAAAAATTCCCAACGCCTTTATCAACACAAGGATAATTCCTCAAAACTCAAAAAAAATAGTTATCTCAATACATGAATCAAATATTTCCTCACAGCTTGACTATCAGGATAAAGAATTAAATGAAGCTATAAGCTCATATATTCAACAAACAGAAAAAATTGTTGAGAACTACCATGAAGAATTACAGACAGATTATAATTTTGCATCAACTATTGAACATAGGTTTATTCTTTCTCAGTTTGTCACACAAGAATTAAGATATTTCATATACCGATCCACATTGGCAACTTTTCAATTGGAAAAAATACTGTCACAAACCGAAAAACTCACATTTGAAAATTCTGAAGCTCAACCTGACAATGTCCCTATAACAATATTCAATCTTGATGAGTATCTAATCAAAACTGAATGGGGTACTTTTGATTTACAAACAACGCAAAAAAAAGAAGAAAAAGAAGGAAATATTGTGGTTTTTTTATCATCCATTAATTCAATTGATACTTTCAAAAACTATCTTATTTCAAAATTCCAAAATGAATCAAATTATATCCCTTTTGCTTTGATCAACAATGAAATATGCCAAATAGTATCAGAAATTGCAGGACAGATAATTATCACAATAATAGCTCGAGAAATTTACAAACTCCTCAGAGAAGGGGTCAGCTTTTTTGATGCCGAATCATTTATCAAAAAAAAATTGACTGCTATTGCTCTTGACTACAAAACCAAAGGAGATAGTAAAACAGATGTATTTCATCTAGGAGAAACAATCTACCTCAAGGTTTCTGAGGCTATAAAAAATGAATTTTCAAATGACAAAGAATTAATCAAGAAAATCGGATTAGAGACACTTAGATTGTCTGTAGAAGCAATCCAAAACTGGGTTGCATCTCCTTCGGAGTTTTTCAAAATACAATTCAGAGAAGCACAAGATATTGAGAAAATAAGCAATGAAATTAGTCATGTAGCAGATATCTACCCATTTGATAAAACACAAGATATAAATTATTTTGAAACCTATGTAATTTCCTATCCTGAATACATCAAAGATACTTTGAATCTACTTTCATCAAAAGGTTTGACAAACCCTGATTACATCACTAATATTATCAATAAATGAATCAAAATCTTCCCTCAAAAAAAACACCAGATATTGATGAAATATTGAATGTGTTTTTGAATGAACTTCAGCACTATCTAGCAAATGGAAATGACAGAGAATTTTTGGTAGCTTTTATTCAAACAGCAACATTATCTAACAAAGTCTCAAATTCAAACAAAATATTCAAAACACTAGTTGAAAGATATTCACCCAAATTTTTATCCCTATCCAAACAATCAAGATATCAACTTTTCGTAAAACAAATTTCACAAAGTAATATTGTCAATCAAAGTTTGGCAAATGAAAATCTTGTTTCCTCTTTCCGAAATACAATAAATTATGCCAATAGTTTTGAAAACGCGGTCCCCAAACCTGAGGATTTGGAAAATTTGAAATATAAGAGAAGCGAAGAACAAAAAAGACTAGAAGAGAAATCAGTTTTTCAAAATAAAGAAGATGCAAAAAGATGGATGGAGGTAGAAAAATGGTTAAATTCAAGGAAAGTTAGTTTCAAAAAGAAACCTCAAAAAGAAAACCTCATAACAAAAAATATCATAAAACCAGTTCAAGAAATTGGACATAGAATAAAAAGGTCGTTTCAAAAATCAAGTCTTGGTCGTTCTATTTCAAATACTCGAAGTGGCAAACCAAATAGATGGAATGGATATAAAAGCAGTCTGCCCGTTCAACTTGTTGTGCAAACTGCAAATATTATTCCATCAATTGCAAAAACTTCTCTGAACATAGCAAAGGGAAGCTCTACTGGATTACTACTTGCAATACCTATGATGGCTATCAACCCAGCTGGAGCATTGATTGCATTTGCAACAGGGACAACAATTGGTGCTATCAAAAACACCTCAGATGAAGGTTTCAAAAAAACAGATCTCCGTACATACAATCCAAACACTCCTTTTTCAAATTCTAAAAGATTAAGTCTACTCGCAAAATCACAAATCAGGTCGGCATTGAATAATCCACAGAATATGGGCGTTAGAATTAATGATATATCAAACCCAGCTGTCCAAAAATTCTTGCTCGAAGAAAAAATACTCACAAATAATAAAACCGATCCAAGTAAAATTGAAAAAAAATACAGAGGTAAAAGGGTTGCAAAAAAAATTGTAAATACTGCTTCAATAGGTGCGCTTGGATTTTTGGCTGGAACAGCATTTGGGATAGGACTTCCTCTCCCACTTGTTGCCGCAACTAGGGCAATGGCAATGAAATACTTTGTGGATCAGGGAAAAGAAACAACTCAATTTTTGAGTATCGCAGAATCACAAAAAGGATATAGATCTCCCGGAATTTCGGTTACGGGACAGAAATCAATTTTTAGACCTTTTTCAAAAAAATCTTCAGAACAAGAAGAAACACAAAGATGGATTGGTAAATTACCCCCAATCGTCAAAGGTATCGCAAATATTACAAATCAAATATCCATAAATATTGGAATTCCGAGTCCTGTAACATTGCTTTCAAAAATAATGATCCGATGGAATAGACTAAATCCACTTCTCAAGTATGCACCAATTATTGCCCCAGTATCGTATCTTTTGGGAGGTCCA
>CAYSKC010000007.1:3343-7031 GCA_964431615.1 uncultured Candidatus Saccharibacteria bacterium | reverse complement strand
TTGGATATCAGTTGTTATTTCCAAGGTTTCTTTTGTCAATCGGTATAGGTCTCGGGGCAGGGGTAGCTGGAAGTTTATCTTTAAGTGATCAACGATTTGAAAAAAGATACAAGAAAGAAAAGTTTTTGACCGATTTTGCGCTTGGGTCTTCAGGATTTTTGCAAAAAATCAACTCTTCTTTTCTAGGTAGTTTGATCAGAAGCTCAATGCCTTTTTTGGGAATCTTAGGAAATGTACTTGGGGTAGTAGGAGTGTATAAATTTTTTCAAACAGCTTGGGACTTGATCAATCATGGGATAAGTAAACTTGGCGATTATGCAAAAGTCACTGGTCTTGCAATTACTCTTATTACTTCAATTACGGTATTTAAGCAATTTTATGAGGATATGATGGTACAAGCACCCAAACCCGAAACAACGGAGACAGTCACCTCCATTTATATGAATAATTTTGCAAATCAAACTATTCTAGCCAGCTCGGCTTATGACCTCCCAAAAATCACTTATACATGTAGTGGAAATGACGCTTTGTATATTTCTCCTGAAAATATGAAGGTAGAAGACAAACTAATAATTATTGATGAACAAGGTAATGAAAAGTCTTTTATCAAAACTACAAATGGTATACAAGACTTTGAATACAAAAATCTAGTAGATATCAACCCCGATATCAAAATTGATACAGTAGTTGAGAAGGGAACTATAGTTGGGAAGTGTATTGATTAACCCAATGATTGATCGTTATTGTCACCATTTGATGAAGCCAAATCAAAAGATTCGTGTACTTGAGATTGTATCTCCATTGACTGATCAGTGTTTTGTCCTTGCATATCCATTACCTGACCAGTTGAATCAACAGGATTTGAACTTGCATACTCTTCACCTTTCAACCAATCTGGAATATCTGCCGTAATTGGACCCTCTGGCTCCACAGTACTCACTGGTTCATTATCCTCAATAACATCGTGACTCCCAACCGAGAAATCATACGAATCATTTGAAAAACCATCATTGATAGGTGGAACAGAATCTGTCGAAGAAGAAGAAGAAAGATTTCCCTGAGAGTTAAACTCAGAAACTTGTTCACTATACAATTTCTTTCTATTCATCGACCTAACAACAAAAATAA
Source organism: uncultured Candidatus Saccharibacteria bacterium (assembly GCA_964431615.1). GTDB lineage: Bacteria > Patescibacteriota > Dojkabacteria > B142 > WJKM01 > CAYSKC01. The sequence goes on along the minus strand of CAYSKC010000007.1, from coordinate 5,903 downwards.
ACAGAAGGAGTATCAAAAGGCTTCCACAACAAAGGTAAAGATATTTGAGATTGTTGTCTCCTTCTTTTAATTTTTCCCAGAGAGGAAGGATATAAGTATTCCAAAAATTTACTTTTTCCTCACCATTTCCCGATTCTTCATTTTGTTCTTTGATTGAAAACACCCATTCTTGTTTTGTCTTTTGGTCATTTGTATCTTGAAGCTCAACACTTACTGTATGAGTACCAGTTTTCAAATCATCGGACAATTCACATTTAAACCCATTTGTATCAATCGAACATTCTTTGGAAATATTTTTCCCGTCCAATTCAATTCTCACTTTGTCAACAATTATTTCTCCTCCGGAACTTGGGGAAAATTTTGCAGAAATAATTGGTCTTAACTCTTCTATTTCAGATTTATTTGACGGAGACATATCAACTACGGCAAGTATTGCCTCACTCAAAGAAAGATTATCAATTTTGAAAACATCAGAAACAATTTCGTGCAATTTATCTCCCTTTGAATTGAAAAATATAATTTTTAGTTTATAATCACCATCATCAATATCACTCACATTCCAATTATAGCTTGCAATAACACCACCCATATATTTGTAGACCTCAACAAAATCATCACTATCTGCTGTCGAATAAAAAATATCCACTTCATCTATAGAGTCTGTATCAATTTCTGAAAAATCCCAATTTATCATATTGTCCTCACCCGAGAAAACACTCGTTTCATCTGGGCTCAAAAAAGATATATTGCCCCAATCCGTTGGGATAGAGGTAGGGGTAGGCGTTGTTGTTTTTGTAACAGAAATAGGCGTAGGCGTAGGAATAGCTTTCACATACAAAGTAAAAGTTTGTTGAGAAGAAGCTCCAAGGTTGTCAATAGCAATAAAAGAAACGAAATACTCACCTGGTGTGAAATATTCACCTATTGTACTAAACCCATCCTGTTCCAGAACAAGAAATCTCGGTGCAACTAAAAGTTGTAGATAAGCGGTATCACCATCAGGATCAAAATACTCAACAGTATGTTCAAAAACTTCATTAACAGTATATTCAACTTTTGCAGGATAATTTGTGATTACTGGTGGATTGTTGGAATAATTAACAATGTTCACCATTCTATAAGTACATTGAGACGTATCAAACACACAAAGTCGAATACATGCTCTCCCATCAGAAACCGTCCTTGTATCTACATCAGTTGTGTAATTTCCATTTTGAACTTTTTGAGAAAAATTACCTCCCGAAATTGAAAACCCATTTGTACAAGTTGCATCTCTCAGACTCAAGTCATATGGAACCTCAGATATACCTGTGTTGAATACTGACCAGCGAATAGTATTCACACCAGTCAAACGTTCATCAGCTACTGGTTTGGATATTGTTAGATCTGCAGCTTTGACAGAAAACAAGAAAAACCCAGAGAAAAAAAGGGTAACTAAAAAAACAGAATACATTGAAAACTTTGAAATTTTTTGCATGTTGAGAAAAATTATTTTTCAAGAAATTATATTACATTCTTGTCATTATCTAAACTCTCGAAAGTTATCATTATTTCATCAATTGATTTCGACGAATTCAAAACTTCATCATAAACCGGTTCCAATTTCTCTCCATTGATCATATACCACGAATGAGTTTTTTCAATTGAATCTACGTATGGGACCAAGTATTCATATTCTCTACTTATATTCAATAAATCTTTCCTTGGTGAAATCATTGGAAAAAGTCTACCATTATCAAGCTGATGTTGTATATATTTTTCCTGTTGATTTCTATCAGTAATAAATTTCAAAAACTCCCACGAAATACTTGATTTTGAACTTTCCTTACTCACCACATAACCCCAATAAGTAGGGTAGTATACTGGTTCAAGAGTATCAGGGTTGAGCTGAGGAACCTTTGCCACTTCAATATCAAGGTTTAGATTTCTATCTTTGTCATAAGCTTCTATATCGAGTATTCTCCAAGATGGTATCACAATTGATGCAAGATCACCCTCAATAAATTCTGCAGTATCAAGTTTAAAGTTTGAATCCCATGTTTTGTTGTTAGTTGAAGAAAAGGTACGATAGAAATCCATTGCTTCAGAAACAGCATTTTTTTCATCTTCATTGAAAGGAACTCCAAGTGATTCTACATCAAACGGCTGACTTCTTGCTTGCAATATGAGTTGATTCATCATTTCAAAACTAAATTCAACATTTTCTGAATTACCTCCAGAAAAACCGGCTCTTTCGACCAAACCATTCTCATCGTATTGAGTCATGTTTTGAGCCTGTGTCATAAAATCATTCCAGTTTTTTGAGATCGTTGTATCTCCAGTTTCCAATAAATAAGGTTTGTGGTATACAAGTGCAAGAAGATCTACCCACAAAGGAACTCCCCGAACCACATCGTTCCTTGCGAAATCTTCTACCACAAAATTGTGAAAACTATTCTTCATATCATCCACAGATAGAGTTGAGCTTGGGGCACTAGTAATGAAGCTTTCAAAATTTCCAACCCAAGTATTGCTTATCATAAAAATATCAGGAGTCGTATTTGGATTGCCGTCCTGCAGG
>CAYSKC010000007.1:0-3333 GCA_964431615.1 uncultured Candidatus Saccharibacteria bacterium | reverse complement strand
GACATCTTTAAGATTTGTATAATACTCATTTTTATCATCCCAAAAAGTATATTCTATCTCCACTCCTAGATTTTGACTCTCAAAATCTTCAATCAGGGGCTGAATATTTTCTTCTTTTTCAAACATTCCCCACCAAATTATTTTTTGATCTTCATCAGCTAAGACATTTGGATCTTGATCATTATTGGGTATGATACTGCAACCTGACAAAATCAAAGATATGCAAAATAAATAAATAATTCCCTTTTTCATTGACTATGCATAATAATATAGACTATACCTATCTTATCATCTTGCAAGAATTACTTAAACTTGCAAATTCTTCTATAATAATTTTCGACAATGATATATTATAAAAAATACTAATAAATCACTTGGAGTCTCATGACACAAGAATCGTCGCTTATCAAAACATCAGAAAAAATTAGAAAATATATTATTTTTTTTGTAGCTTTTGTTGTGCTTTATTATGCTGGTCAATTTGCAATCAAGATTCTCACAAATATTCAAGATAACCAGATTACAACAAACTATTCACCATTTAGTTCCGTCAACAACGATTTTGAAGATATTCAATTTCCAGATATCAAACCCAATATTGAGATAGATGATATTTCACCACCCATCTTCACACTATCTGATAATTTCAAAAACTATCCTGATAGAGTATTTGTCTACAAAGTAAGTATTCCCGAAGAAACATTTCTCACTGTTTCAAAGGCAAAACAAATTGCTAGAACCCTCGGATTTGCTTTTGAAACAGGCAACAAAGATGATAGTTCTATAGACTGGGTCACAGAGAATAGAACACTCTCTTTCGACAAAAATAAACTAACATGGCTTCTGAAATCGAATGAAGAATTCCGTTCTTCGTTCGATGATTCAAACAAAATTATTCAGCTTGATACTTTATCAAAAAAAGTTTCTGAGGTAGTTATACAATTTGATGCACAATATTTGGATCTATACAATTTTCAAAAACCAGATATTCACTATGTAGAACCCGATGAGAATTCACTACTTGGATTTGTCAAAACAGATGATGAAAGCTCAAGTTTCGTTATGTTCAACTACTTTCAATACATCAGGTCACTCCCAACAAAGGATACCGAAAAGGCTATAAACACAATAAGAGACCAAGAGTATGTTGACGAAATAAAAATTGTAGGAGAAAACCCTTTTATTCCACGACTTGAATTTGTATTCAATCAGAACGAATTGTCGGAAGAATTAATTGTTGACTTGAAATATTCCCCAATCAAGATTGAAAAAGATCCAGCTATATACAAAATAATTTCTCCAAAAGAAGCATACACAAATCTCCAACAAAATCAGGGAAGTCTCAGAAGTATCTATACTGACAAGAATCAAATACTCATTAATAGTCCAATATATAATGTAGTGGAATTCAATATAAACGCAAATGAGACAGAATTAGGATATTTTGTACCTAGTGATTTTTCTGAAAACACCTTTACCTTCCCAGTTTACATATTCAAAGGCACAGCACTTCTATCAAATAATGCAAATGCTGAATTTGTTTTTTATATAAATGCATTAGAAACACTTTAATTAATTTTCAAAAATATGTATGATTGTATTTAGAAGTATTTTCGAAAAAACTATGAAGAAAAAAAATGTCCTGAATTTGTTGATTTCGTTTTTTTTGCTTTTTGGCCTGTCACTTCCTGTATTTGCACAGAGTTCGACCGGTTCTTTGAGCTTCAACCCATCTAGTTTCAATGCTACAAATACAACAGCTACTTCTGTTGATATTGTATATACGGGCACAGAGATATCCGGTGCTGAACTTCATATAGTTGTTGGAAGCGATCTGTCTATAGAAAGTTTAACGCCTGGACCAGGATTGTTCGAGATTCTCAGTATTCCAGCAAATGGAGAGATACATGTAGGAAAACTTCCTGACCCAATTACTTCAGGAAGTGTACTTGCAACTGTTACGCTCAAAGCAATTAATTGCAATTCAAGTGGAACAATTACTTTCAATCAAACTGAAACAATGATTCCTGATGTAACAATTTCTTATAGCAATGCCTCCTATACTACAAACTGCACCAGCGGAGGAGGAATAACACCACCTCCAAGTGGCATAACCCCAAAAGGACAACTCCCAAAGACCGATATAGATGAGGGTACATTTTGGAATCTTGTATACGCATCAATTTTTGTATCAATCGGGGCAGGAATTTTCTATCTATACAAATCTGGAGTGCTAAATCCCAAAAATATTAATGAATAAATTGGGGCATTTATTTTTTAATTTTCTAAGCTAGATGAAAACAAAAAAAGGATTTTCACTTGTTGAACTTCTTGTTGCAATGGCAATCATTGCAGTTCTAATTTCGATTGCAGCATTTGGGATTTCAATTGTTCAAAGAAATGCTCGAAATACTCAGAGAAGGAAAGAACTAGATAATCTCAGGTTGACAATAACTGAAGTGGAAATGAATTCACAATCAGTGTTAAGCGGTATCAGTGGTAGCAACACAATAACGGTGTCTACTTCAAAAGGAAGCAGTACCTACAATGTAAGTAGTGCTTTTTCAACTGTGACAGTCGCAGCACCATGTTCTCTCACAACCGAAGAAGCATCATCAACAGCAATTTATTTATGCTACAACTCAGCCACAACTCCACGTACTATAGGAACGAGACTTGAAGGAACTACCATGGGTTATACGATCAGTCTTGGAGAATAATTTGTAGAACAAAAATTTTGTCGTGTATAAATCAAAAAAAGCATTTACAAATATTGAGCTACTAGTAGTACTACTAATAGTAGCTCTTTTGATTGGTATTATGACCTATGCGATCATGGTCGTCAGAAGAAAACCGGAAAAACAACCGGCTGGGTCAGCTACACCCTTGCCTGGGCCTGGCGTAACTTCCCTGAGCTTAACTTCGGCAAGGATTTTCCATACCGGTATGACTCGCGGCATAATGTGAACATAGTGCTGTCGCATACCCTGAACGAAAAGTTTGATGTCAGTTTAGCCTGGGTTTATAGCAGCAGTTATGCCTATACCCTGGCTATCGAAAAATATTATAATCTGTCGGGTAATATCATGAACATCGATAAAGGTCTGTCCGCCATTAATTTTTACCCTGTCGAGTATATCGAAGAACGTAATTCATACCGCATCGAACCCTATCATAGACTTGATGCCGGCATCAATTATCATCAGATGAAGCACTGGGGTAAACTGACCTGGAATTTTTCGGTGTATAATCTTTATAACCGTAAAAACGGGTTTTTTTATATGTTCGAAGACCAGTATACTTGATATCTGAATAAAAACGCCTGAAGCTAAT
>CAYSKC010000006.1:10189-13634 GCA_964431615.1 uncultured Candidatus Saccharibacteria bacterium | reverse complement strand
TGACGACAGAAATAACAAAACTCGATACATGGGTGATTGAAAAAATCAAAAAAGTACAAGATGAATATGACAAAAAATTTGATACAAAAAGTAATTCACAGATATTACTTTTGAAATTGCAGGAGGAATTGGGTGAACTTACACAAGCGTATTTGAGGTACAAGAAAATATCTAGAGATAGGGGGACAAGTGACCAAGAATTGAGAAAAAATTTTGAAGATGAGATTTCTGATTTATTTGCAAATCTTCTTATGTTTGCATCCACAGAAAATGTTGAACTTTTGGTTGCACTTGATAGAAAATGGTTCAAATATTTAGAAAAAAAATAATTATTATCTATTTAATATGACACAAAAAAACAAAACTCTCCTTATAATTGGTCTATTAGTAACCCCGTTATTTGTTTTGTCAACAATTGGTATAGGTCTTATTGGCGTTGGTAGTTTTAGGACTGTATCAGATGTTGAGTTAGGGGGACAGACTGCTGAAAAACAAATTGAGATAGGTATCTTGGATAGTGGAGATAACTATGATTTGACACACCTTTCTGGTGAAACAGTAGATAAGGCTCTAGAAAGACTTTCTATTGAGAATGAGCAGTTTGTATATCAATACGAAGAATATCCATTCGGGATTTTTGTGACAAAGATCAACAATCTGGAGCCCGAAGATGATCAATTCTGGAAATTTTTTGTAAACGGAGAAGAAAGCCAAGTCGGTGTGAGTGATTATGTATTAAATCCTGGTGATAAAATCGAATTTAAGTTAGAAAAGATTGAAAACTATGGAAATTAAAGGCAGTCTTGCTCAATCTGTCACGATCATCTTGTATATAATCATTGGTGTTTTGACTCGAACTGTTTGGCATATTGGTCCAAATATTGAATTCGTGACTGCAATCTCTATTGCAGGAGGTTTTTTTCTGAAAAGAAAAAGCCTTGCTTTTCTTATTCCTTTGATAACCATGATGGTCAGTGATTCGATAATCAAAAATACAAACATTTTTTTGTTTACTTGGTCTGCATTTGTATTGTCGCCTTTGGTTGGTATTTTGGTACGGAAAATGAAGAAATGGAAATCAATAGGAGTTATTTTTGGGAGTTTATGTTCAATTCTATTTTTCTATTTATGGACAAATTTTGGTGTTGTCATTGTCAGTAGCTTATATACAAAGGACTTGAATGGTTTGATACACAGCTATATCAATGGTCTACCGTTTCTATATTTACAAGTTATTGGAAATATTTTTGCAATACCTGTCATTTTTGCAGGAACAATTTTGTTCAATAGGGTATGGGAAAAGCTAATGAATTTTTCTTCAAATATATTTTTATTACACAAATGAAAAGAATAATCGCCATTGTTGGCACAATCGGATCAGGCAAGACCACAGCGGTCGATTTTTTTATTGAAAAAGGATACAAAAAATTCAAACTTACTCAAGCAATATATGAAGAAGCAGACAGAAGGTCCCTCGATAGAGAAAATCGTACTATACTTCAAGATTTGGGTGATGAGCTGAGGGAAAAAAATGGTGTCGATGTTCTCGCTCAAAGGATTATTGAAAAGATCAGAACAGAAGATATCGATAAAAAAAATAAATATGTGTTGGATAGTATCAGAAATCACAACGAACTTATTGCATTCAGGAATCAATTTGGCGACGATCTTTTGATTGTCTCTGTTGATGCTCCTCTCAAACTTCGATACAAACGGGCTGTTGACAGAAAAGGTCAATACAAGGAGCAGGAGATGACATTTGAAGAATTCAAAAAAAATAACGATAGAGACTTAGGAAAAGGTAATGCTGATAACGAACAAAATGTCGCGAAATGTATGGAGATGGCGGATATTGTTTTGATAAATGACGATGGATATGGCAAGTTTGTTGAAAAGCTTGAGGAGATAAAATAAAAATAGATTTTATAAACTTTGTATGCAGGGAAAATTTTTGGTGTTTGAGGGAACTGATGGGTCTGGGAAAACCACCCAATTCAACCTGTTTCTCGAATTTTTAAAAGAAAAAAATATTGTTTACAAAACATTTGATTTTCCTCAATATGGTGAATTTTGGGGATCACTTGTAGGACGATATCTCGAAGGAGAATTTGGGACTATGGATGATTTAAGTCCATATTTAGTAACTCCTATTTATACACTTGATCAAGCATCTCGAAGTGAAGAAATCAATGAATATTTAGCTAAAGGAATTTGGGTCGTTTCAAATCGCTATGCCACATCAACAATGGCTCATCAGACAGCAAGATTTTCATCGACGACTGAGAAAGATAAATTCTTCAGCTGGTTTGAAGAAGTCTCAAAAAAACTTGGAATAATCAGACAAGATTTGGTATTTGTATTGTATGCAGATCCAATAATTACAAATCAACTTGCTCAAAGTGATATTCAAAGGAAGAAATATGCAAACGGCAAAATTGATATAGCAGAGGCAAACTTTGATCATCAGAAAGCTTCTGCAGAAGAATACAAAAGGCTTTCTAAAATAATTGATACTTGGGTCTTGGTAGATTGTATGAAAGAAGGTAGAATGGATACTGTTGAAAATATTCAACAAAAGATTCGAAAAATTGTGATAGAAAAATTTAAACTCAATTAATAGATTCTTTGCTTGTACTTTTCACTTTTTTATTGTTAGTAACAAATCAATTATGTACAACGGAAATTTGACTGTGGTAGTGTTTGCAGCTGCCAATATTGGCAAAAATCATGGATTTGTTGATCTCGCTTATGATATGGGTAGAGAAATAGCAAATGCTGGTTTTATTCTTGCAAATGGTGCTGGTCCTGGATTGATGTCTGAAACAAGTAGAGGTGTCAAAGAAGCGGGTGGATATGTTGTTGGAGTGGGTCTTAAAGGGGAACCACCAAATCCTTATAATGATGTATACAAAGAAAGAGTTGGTATTCATTCGCGTCAAAACTTTCTATTTAGTTTTGGAGATGCATTCATTGGTCTTCCAGGTGGTATGGGGACATTTTATGAGGCTATCGAAATATCCGAACTCAAAAAACTCGGTGAAGAAGAGCCAGAACCTGTCATATTGATTAATCACGAAGGTTTTTTTGATGGGTTCAAAAGACAACTCCAAACGATGAGGGATTGTGGATTTATTCCTGAGCCGTGGAATCAATACATTGATGTAGTGGATACTCCTTCAGAAGCGATTAGAATAATTCGCTCTTTCTATGACATGACATCAAAAAACGGCCACTAAAAAACTTCAACTCAAAAAATTATCCCCGAGACTTGCACTATAGGTCTTATATGTGATACACTATTAATGTAAATTTCTTTGATAATTATATTAAGTAAAAAGAATATAGGTTATGAGTGATTCTGAAAAAGATCGCAAAAATCAACCTTTCATTAATGGGAAAGAAGCGTTGCTTTTGAGTGCTGGGGTTTTGGCATTGGATATACTTG
>CAYSKC010000006.1:0-10179 GCA_964431615.1 uncultured Candidatus Saccharibacteria bacterium | reverse complement strand
GAATTGATCTATTTGGTACTCTAAAAAGAAATTATAGACGAGTAAATAACCAAATCAATACAGGTATCGTGGTTGATCCTATGCCAAATTCAATTGAAAATACAGTATCTATTACTAATTTATATGATAGGCAGATCAACAATTTTGTTGTCAATATTGGATCATCAATTGATCGAGACTATGATGGTCTTTATGATTGGGTAGAAATTGGGATGTCAAAACTCTATGAGGACGATGATTATGATAATGACGGTTTACAAAACTGGTTGGATCCAGACTCAGATAATGATGGGTATGATGACTTAAGAGAGAGTGGTTTTCATTATAATTCAGATATTGAAGGTATTTATTATGTTTATGATGGTGATAATGATGGGATTCCAATGATTGCAGATCCTTTATTCAATAATTGGCCATCAAATATTCCTTTTCAACAACCTTTATCTGACCCTGTTCATGTTTACAATTTTATACTTAATTAATTTATTAAAAATAAATTATGAAAGAAAACCAAAATACAATAAAACCAGAAGAAACAAAGAAATTCAACTGGAACAACCTCATAAAAATATTGGGTATAGGTGCAGGAGTTCTTCTTCTTGGGGACTATATTGAAGATGGAACAATTGATTTGTTTGGGCTCACAAGTAAAGATTTTGATGATGACGGGATTCCAAATGACGTAGAAATCAGGTACAACATGGATCCAAGAAACGCAGATACAGATGGCGATGGGGTTAACGACACCTTTGAACTTACTGCGATGCCTCTTGCAAATGGCCAGATTGAGTACTATGCAATTGATTTGAATCGAGATCCAGAGCATTTGATATCTGCTCTAGATCCAAATGAAACATTCAATATTCAGGATCCAAATATGGCACAAAAATATATGAATATTTATGAAACAGAACAGACAGAATTAATTGAAAGTTATTTTGGTAACTAATTTATCTGAGTTACGAATTAACTAAAAATTGAAAACAAGCATGGATTATGAACTTATATCTTTATGTAAAAAAGCCTGATTTGAATTAGATTACCGAGAGATACAAAATAAAAAATTTCGGCAAAATGCCAAAGTATTGTGTTTTGCTCTGAGCCTGCGGCACGCTCATCCTTGCCCTAAAGGCCAAGTTTTCGCTATTTTGAAACAAACATAATTCTATTCAATTCGTAATTCACATTAATAAGTAAATTATTTTACTTTGGAGTGTATTCAAAATTTTGAATGCACTTTTTTTTGCGTTTTTGCTTGACAAAACACCCACTTATCGAATAATCTTGCACGTATTATTAATATTAGAGAAATTCAATGTACAATGATGATGAGGATTGGGCCTACGATGATGAAGAGTTATCATTCAATGACTACATATCAACAGACGATGAAGATGATGAACAGGTAGTAGATGACTTTCATTCTGATTTTGAGGAATAATATTTATAATTTAAAACAAAACAATGACAGATAGATATACTTATGATCTAAAAATAAATAATGGTACAGATGTTTCAATCCAAATAAAAGTTGAAAAATCTCTTTTTGATGAAATCAAAGAAACTGAATTCAATAAACTAAAAAACAAAGTTCAAATTCAAGGGTTTAGACCAGGGAAAGGCCCTAAAAATCTATTGGAAGCTAAGATTGGATCAGAGTTATATGAAGAAACTCTAAATTCCCTTCTTCCAAATATTACCCAGAAAATATTGCAATCGGAAAACTCAAAACCGATAACAAATTTGGAATACAGAGTTGAAAAAGTTGATGACAGCGGGGTTGAGTATCAAGTAACCTTTATACAATTTCCATCATTCAAACTACCAAATTTCAAAAAAATCAAAGTCAAAAAAGAAAACCCAGAAGTAAATGAAGAAGAGGTCCAGAAGGTCTTGTCTAACATGCTTGAGGATACAAATAAAAAATCAAAAGAAAAACAAGAAAAGGCAGATGACAAATGGGTGGAAAGTTTGAAAATGCAAAACATCAAAACATTGGAGGAACTAAAAAAGGAGATCAATAGAACTTTGGAGAGTCGAAAAAAGGTAATGGTTGAAGAAAAGTATATATCAGATATTATGAGTGAGGCTATAAAAAGTGCCAAAATAAATATCTCAAAAGCTATGGCAAAAATGGAAGTAGACAAGAAAGAGCACGAATATACACATAGGATAGAAGATTTGGGACTCAAACTGGAGGATTTTTTGAAAACTCAAAAAACAGACATTGAAACACTTCGGAAAGAATGGGAAAAAGAAGCAATTGAACGAATTTCTGGTGAGTTGGTATTTGCAAAGATAATTGAGGAGCAAAATTTCCAGATAGATTGGGACAAAGTCGAAGAAGAGATCAAGTCAATCGAAGATGAGGATTTGAAAAAACAATATAATTCAGAGTTTGGAAGAAATAGGGTTGCCGAAATAATGCTTCGACAAAAAGCATTGAGCTGGATTGTAAACGAAGTACAAGGGAAATAATCAACAAATGATGTAAAATGTCTGGTTATTAGTTTCGAGAATTTGCGAATAAGAAAAGTTACGCTTCAAAACTTCAAAAATTTGAGTGGAGAATTTTCCCTAGATCCTGGAGTTAATTTGATTGTTGGAAATAATGGTATTGGAAAAACAAATTTTTTGGAAGCCTTGAATTATCTGAGTAGTGGCGAATCATTTAGGGATCTTTCAGACAAAGATTTATTGAACTGGGAAAAAAAATCTCAATTTGCAAAGGTTACAGCAGAAGTTTATAACCCAAAAGATAATTTCAATCAAGAGTTATCATATTTGATAGCTGACGATATCGGAATTGTAAGAAAAAAATTTCAAATTGATGGAGTTAAAAAAAGAAAAATTGATTTTGTCTATAAGCTCCCAATTATTTCTTTTCAGCCACATGACATTTCACTTCTCAATGGTTCTCCTGATCTTAGACGAAAAGAGATTGATGAGTTTGCAAAAATTATCTCTTCTGAATATGTTCTAATTGAAAATAAATACAAAAAAGTACTAAAAAATCGAAATAGGCTCTTAAAAGATATTGGAGAGAATGGCTGGATAAATGATGAGCTTTTGTATTGGGACAAAGAGTTGGTAGAATTGGGTTCTTTCATAATCTCAAAAAGGCTTGAGATTTTGGACTCCTTTCTTCCTACAGTTAGAAGATTTGCAAAAGAGATTTTTGATGAAAACTTCGAAAATTTGCAGATTAAATATATTTCAAAACTTACACAAGAAAGCAAGAGCTTCGAAAACATCAAGGAAAAATTTTTACAAAAAATTGAAACTGGTAGAAAAAAAGAAATTGGAGCAGGACAAAGTCTTTATGGTCCACAAAGAGATGATTTGGAGTTTTTGAACGGAGAAATAAATATTCACAAATATGGCTCAAGAGGACAGCAAAGACTTGTAGCACTGGTATTCAAACTTGCTATGTGGAATTATTATGTTGAAAACTATGGGGTCCACCCAGTACTTCTTCTCGATGATATGATGTCAGAACTTGATGCAAATCACAAAAGGAAATTAGAAAAAGCACTCAAAAGTATTGATGCACAAATAATTTTTTCCAGTACAACCCAAGAAGATTTTTCGAAAGAATTATTTGGACTTTCTAGAAAGATTTTGATTTAGAGTATTATTATCTTTGTACTCTTTTTCGGGATTTGTTTTAAAGTAATTTTCAGCTTGACCTGAACTTAGGAAGGTAAATAAATCTATTGCCTCATCTTTTGAGACTGGTTCACTTTCTGCAAATTTTTCAATCTCTTCTGGTCCTTCCAAATCAACCACAAGTGGCATCCGCTGACTTCCATACCCCGTACTATTTACAAATGCATTTATCACATAGGTATTGCCACAGTTCGAACATTTCAGATATACAAGAGCATTGGTTTCTTGTGCTTTGAACACCGTAAAATCATCAGGAGTATACTTATGACCACAATTATCACAGTGCTTTGGTGCCACCTTTCTAATGTTTTGTAGTATTCCAATATTTCCCATATCAAATTTTAACATTTGTTATAAAAAATTGAAAATAGAAGAGAAGTTAATAAGCATATACTTTTTCTGGTGCTTCCCTGATTTCTCCTTTTTTCAACTCACCTTTTGTCTTGAGCATTTCTTCTTTTTTCTTTTTTCGAGTTTGTCTAACTACTGTTAGGAAGGCAAAGAAAAAAAGCAAAGCTACAATACCCATGAGCCCAGCAACAGCAGTTTTGTTGAATCCAGCAAAATAATATGCTGCAACAGCAAACATGGAAAAAATACTCATTTCAATTAGTAGAATTTGTTTGTCTGAATAACCAAGTTCCATCAATCTATGATGAAGATGGTGTCTACCACTAATTGTCATTAGTCTTGCTGGATTGATTACTTTGTATTTGATAATTCTTTTGACAATTACCCATACAAAATCGACTAAGGGAAGAGCTAAAAGCAATATTGTTGTTGTCAATTTCCCATCAATTTTTATGGCAAAAAGGGTTAAAAGAAACCCTAAAACTGTATTGCTGACTGTCCCTCCTAGTATTTTTGAAGGAGGAAAGTTGAAAATCCAAAACCCAAGAACTGCACCAGTAAAAACGGATATAACAGCAAGAGTATCGTTTTGTCCGAATTTGATTGCTATTAGCATAAGTGTCAATCCTGCAATCCAGCCCATTGTCTCTTCAAGAGCATCAATTCCAGAGACCCAATTCATAGCATTTATAATTCCAAGAAACCAAATAAGTGTAAAGATATCAGCTGGAAAAATGAAAGAAGTAGAAAAGTTGAAAATTGAAAAAGGAATAATTATTCGTTCGAAATTCATATAGGCTCCAAATATATCGATTGAGAGAACACGAGTACCAGAAAAAATTATTACGAGAACAGCAATAACTTGGAACAGAAGTTGAACCCCACCATGCAGATCATATCTATCATCAATTATCCCAACAACTGTCAGTATCAAAAGTGATATTCCCATCCCGATAGAAAATTTGTCGAAACCCAAAAGATAAAACATAAGAATAAGAAAGGGAATAACAATCGCCAGCCCTCCAAGTCTTGGCAATGGTTTTGTGTGTATCCTAGTCTCAAGCCCTCTTTCGGTTCTCTTTCTATCAATTGCAGGAAGGTCTATTGCACCAATTTTTTTTGCAAGTTTTGCAATAAGTGGTGTGAGAATCAAGGCGAACAAGAAAGCTCCCCAAAAACCAGGCATAACCTGAATAAGTTGTGAAATTGTGTAATTTATGTCAATACTAAGCATTTTTAGATAAGTTGCAATGTATATATTTGAGAAATCGTCAACAAAAATAACAGAGAGCTAACTGTAAGTAAAATATTTGTCATGACCGATAAACGTTTATCGGTTGGAAAAATCCTGAAACTAAAATAAAAAATCATAAATTGAAGAATCCAGACTAGCATAGAAATAAAATATAGATAACTTTTGTCATAAGATATCCAATTTGAAGATTGCTGAGAGTAAAACAAAGGAATTTTTTCTGAGATTTGGTCTCCCCATCCAAGATTTACAACCAAGGAAGTGAAAATAGAAAAAAGTATCGACACAAAACAAAAAACATTGACCCCAGTTCTCCAAAAAGGCATAACAGAAAAATTTCTTTCAATACCATTAAGCCAGTTTAAGAAATTATACCAATATTCTTTTTTTGTTTTGGCAGAACCTAGCCTTAGCTGGTCGGTTCTTCGTTTTTTCATTTATTTAATAATTTCTCCAAAGAAGCAAAATCAGTATCATTTATCAACAAACTATTCCCGTTTTCCAAATTTACGAAAAGAATTTTATCATTTGAAATCACTTTCAAAATATTTTTATATTCTTGTACATGATATTTTGTATTTTTTTTGAGTCTATTTAAACTTGTTTTGAGTTTTGAAACTTTTATGTTATCAAAATTTTCTGGACCGAATGATTTCGATTGGGCATCGGTAAGTTTTATAAGTATTTTATCCAACTCATCAATATCATTGATTACACTGACCATTCTGTTTTCGTTATTCTCAAAAATATTCATAAGACTTGCAAATTCAGCCTCAAATGTACCAAGAGTGAAATTTACATCATTTTTGAGTTTATATAGTATATTGAGTATATTTGCAGGTGATTTTGGTGCAAAGAGTCTGGATTTGTCTTCAACAATTTCTTCTACTAAATTCAATTCAACTAGTTTTGGCAAATATTCATAACAAGATGTCCTAGGAAGTCTTGTTTTATTTGCTATATCAATTACTCGCATATTACCTTCTTTGAGAAGAACCTCATAAATTTTTGAGTATTCGCTTCCAAGTCCCATCAGCCTAAAAGCCTCTACAATATTCATACATAAGTTTACTAATATATAATCTCTGCCTATATTTTACATGAAACTAGTAAAAAAAAGCTTAGTCAAAAAGTTAAACAAATAAAATAATCACGAATATTTCTTGATGAACTAGTATAATACGTAGAATTGAATAAACTACCATGCTAAAAGTTCAAAATTTATCTGTAGAAATAGATGGAAAAAAAATTCTTCGTGATATTAATCTTGAAATCGGGCCGGGAACTATCCATGTACTTATGGGACCTAATGGATCAGGCAAAAGTACCTTTGCAAAAGCTTTGGTTGGTGATCCAGATCTCAAAATTGTAAGTGGGAAGATTTATTTGGACCAAAAAGATCTGACAAACATGCAAATTGACCAGAGAGCTAGAATGGGGCTATTTGTTGCTTTTCAAAGTCCAGTTGAAGTTCCAGGTGTAAATTTTGCTAATTTTCTACGTCTTGCCTATAACTCGCGTTGTTCGAAAGATCAAAAACTTCCAGTTTTCAAATTCAAAAGATTTCTCAAAGACAAACTTGAATTACTGGGTCTTTCGGAAAACTTTTTGGATAGAAATTTAAACGAAGGTTTTTCTGGGGGGGAAAAGAAAAAGGCTGAGGTTCTTCAGTTTGCAGTTTTGAATCCACAATATGCAATATTTGATGAGACAGACTCAGGATTAGATGTCGATGCTCTGAAAATTGTTTTTTCTGGTATCAAAAAAGTTTTGGTAGCAAATCCGAAAATGGGACTTTTGATCATTACTCACTACGAAAGGGTCTTTGAATATATCAAACCTGATTATGTACATTTGATAGTTAATGGCAGTATTGTAAAGAGTGGTGATATCAAACTGATTGAGAGTATCAAAAAAAAAGGGTATAGAGATTATCAAAAAACCTAACAATTTTTTTATCAAAAAAAATGAAATCAAAACAATTGTCCATAAGTCTTTCTATATTGTCCTTTTTGTTTTTCATTTTTTCTTTGTATATCTACAAAAACTGGTTCAATATCAGGTGTGTATTTGAATATCCAGGTGAAGAAATGGCAGATTCAAAACTATTTATTCACAAGCAAGGAGTTTGTTTTATTTATAGAAAGCTGGGTGGGGGAAATCGAGAATATACCGACATCTCGGAAGTTTTAGAGCAGGAGTATTTTGCATTGGAAAATGCAGGACTTATTGGGTTTGATTCCAACTCTTCACAAAAAGGTACTAAATTTTTTGATCCAACAGAAAATATCTTAATAAACAACACGAGAAATCTTTCAAAAGAAAAAATTTCAGAGATACTAGAAGAAGAAATCAATTATATGAAATTCTTGGGGATAGTCAAAACAAATGAAACTGAATAATGATTTAAAAAAAACAATCTTTTCTGCTCATACAAATTCAAATTATGAAGAAAAATTTGGGTTTCGGGATGAATATAAAAAGATCGAAGATTTGGGCGAAGGACTCTCAATAACCAAAATAAAAAAAATTTCAAGAATTAAGGAAGAACCAGAATGGATGCTTAGAAGAAGGCTTGAAGCTTATAAACATTTTAAATCACAAAAAATCCCTAAATGGGGAGCAGATCTTTCAGATATTAACTTCAAAAAAATTCACTATTTTGTAAAGGCAAGTGAAGGTCCAAAAAGAAGTTGGGATGAAGTCCCTGAAGAAATAAAAGGGACATTTGATAAATTGGGAATTCCTCAAGCAGAAAGAAGGCTTTTGGCTGGAGTTGCATCCCAATACGAATCTGAAGTTGTATACAACAAAATCAAAAAGAAATGGGAAAAGATGGGTGTGATATTTGAGGACACGGATACTGCTTTGAAAAAGTTTCCGAAGATTTTTCAACAATATTTTGGCTCAGTTGTTCCGTATACTGACAACAAGTTTGCAGCATTAAATACGGCTGTTTGGTCGGGAGGTTCATACATTTACATTCCGAAAGGTGTGAAGGTAGCTCTGCCTCTTCAGGCGTATTTTCGAATTAATGCACAGAATATGGGACAGTTTGAGAGGACACTTATTGTTGCAGATGAAGGAAGTGAGGTTCATTATATAGAAGGATGCACAGCACCTGTTTACACAACTGATTCACTTCATTCGGCTGTTGTTGAAATTATTGTCAAAAAGAATGCAAAAGTCAGATATACAACGATCCAAAACTGGTCTGATAATGTATACAATTTAGTTACAAAAAGGGCAGTCGCATATGAAAATTCAAAAATGGAATGGGTTGATTGCAATCTAGGATCAAAAGTTACAATGAAATATCCTGCGATTATTCTTCTGGGAGAAAAAGCACATGGCGAAATACTGTCAATTGCTGTTGCCGGGAAAAATCAGAATCTTGATGCTGGTGGAAAAATTATTCATAGAGCAAAAAAAACAAAATCTCTAATTACTTCAAAATCGATTTGTAAAGATGGTGGAAGAACAAGTTACAGAGGTCTTTTGAAAATTCAAAAGGGTTCAGAAAACTCACGCTCAAAAGTTGTTTGTGATGCTTTGATATTGGATGATAATTCACAGACTGATACATATCCTACCAATATTATTGAAGAAAATTCTGCGACACTGGGACATGAGGCAAGTGTGAGTAAGGTTTCTGAAAATCAATTGACTTATTTAATGTCGAGAGGACTTAGTGAGAAAGAGGCGTCTACTATTATTATTTCTGGTTTTCTTGAACCCATTGTCAAAGAACTCCCTATGGAGTATGCAGCGGAACTCAATGCACTTATCCAGTTGTCGATGGAAGACTCAGTTGGGTAGCTTTTAATGTTTGTCTTTTTTGTGCTATATTCCCTATAGGTGACGTATTAAATTTCAAGAAAACGAAAACCCTAGACCTCAGGTTGGGGATGAGCGAGAACAAAAAGTGCCAAACGCTCAGAGCAAAAAAACTACTTTGGCCATGAGTCCGAAGTATTTTATTTTTTATGTGGTTACTATGTTATTAGCTTTTAAAAAAAACTGTCTGAAAATTTTTCTTTCAGCTATATTAATTTCTCTATTATTTTTGGTTGGAACATCCACTTCTCATGCAATAGATGGACATTTAAAAGTCGTTTCCCCAAATGGTGGAGAATCATACAAAGTAGGGGATGTTGTAACGATTAGATGGGACGCATCAGATAATATAGACAAAATTATGTTGGGATATTCGTTCGGTCCTGGAAGTTTGAATTGGATAGCAACCAGTATACCAAATACTGGTTCTTACACCTGGACAGTCAATATCGGAAACACTACAAATACACAGATAAAAATAGATATTACAGGATATGAGACAGGAGCTGGAAGTCTTTCAGATCAATCAGATAATTTTTTTACTGTGACAAAAAATGAGCCTACTCCAACACCGACAGCCATTCCAACACCTAGGCCAACTGCTACACCTGTCCCGACTTCTGTTTCTTTGGAAATTGACAAACCAGTTGTTACAGAAAAAAGAAATGTAAATATTGAAGAAACAACAACAATATCTATTACTCAGATCGAAATAAATGAATATTACTATTTCGAAGGATCAAAGACAACCGACTTGTCTGCTATTGATCCTGCACATGTAGATAACTTTACACTAGATAGGATGGATCTTGCATATTTTATGTTTATAGGAGAAGTTGATCTTTCGGGACAAGACGCAGTTGAGGTATTTGAAAATCTAGATGAGATGGTCTATTTTGAATATTATTATGTATATTTTGAATGGGAATTTTGGGTGCTTTTTGAAACGGATCTTGAATGCTCGTTTTATGATACGACAAACACTTTGAACGCAGATTCTCCTGTTACACTCAATGGTCAGGAACTTTCAAAAGATGAATATACAATTCAAGCTGACGAACAGGGAGAAA
>CAYSKC010000005.1:12328-15279 GCA_964431615.1 uncultured Candidatus Saccharibacteria bacterium | reverse complement strand
CTGCAACAGTAAGCACTGCTAGAAGCCTATCTCTTGAGATTACCCCAACTGATATGGGTTCATACTCAGTCTCAATGGTTTCATCAACAGGAGATTATGGATCAGTTCTAATCCATGTCGAGGATAACAATGATGTCTATGTAACAGCAGATATTGCACCAAGTCTATCATTTAACATTAGAGATCTATTGGATACAACAGATACACATGTTTGTGATCTAGGAACAATATCAACATCAACAGATCCAAATGGTGATTTAACCGATGATGGCATGGGTGAGTGTGGCTATGGACTCGCTGTTGGAACGAACGCAGAAGATGGAGTTGTAGTTTCAATAGATGCTGTCGCTGAAATGCAAAATGCAGACGATTCAGTAACAATCAACGACATTACTGAAGATACAGCATTCGGTCAAGGAGTTGAAGCCTATGGCTTAGATAATGTAACAGCTGCACAAACAGGTCGAGATACTATCAACAATGATGGTACTTTTGATGTAGGACTTACGGAAGCAGGAACTTTTGCAACAGACTCTTCTCAAGTTCCCACTGCATCAACAAGTTTCATTACATATGATGATGGTATTTTCTATTCAGCATCAGCAAGTCCAACTGGAGGAGCAAATGATGAAACTGACCTAACGAGAGTAATGCATGGTATGACAGTTTCCTCTGGTACTCCAGCAGGAGCTTATGACCAGACTGTTACATACACAGTAACAGCAACATTCTAAGTTTTTACTTAGAAATTACTACTTTGAAACCTCCGCTTTCGAGCGGAGGTTTTTTTTGAAAAAGTTATTGATACACTTTGTACTTTCCTCTATCATTAAAATAATCCAAAGTGAAATTTTATTTTTTATTTTTAGTTTTCGATGTTTCACACCCCAATTAAGAAATCTATTATTGTTTCTCTAATTTTTTCTATTTTTTTTCTTTTTACTGGAACATTCAATAAAACTAATGCACAAGCGTATCGAGGATTGGTAATTGATCAGTTTAAATATGAAATTGAAGATGCAAAAAAAGGCCAATCATATCCATTGTCATTCACAGTAACTCATGATTTTGAAGATCATAACAAAGTGGTTACTATTGAACTTAGGGCCAAGGATTTTACATCAAACGGTATCGATGGTACACCAAATTTTCTTGAATATGGGGAATTGGCAAATGAAGCAAGCCTAGCAAGTTGGATTACTTTTGAGAAAAGTCAAATAATACTTGACCACTACCAACAAGTTGAAACAATAAACTTTACAATAACAATTCCAGAAAATGCTGAGCCTGGAGGTAAATATGCAGCCGTTCTTCTAGCTGACAATGAAGGGGAAAAAATTGTTGATATTTCAGATGAACAAGCACAACTCGGATTAAACAAAGAGCTAGGACCATTGATTCTTTTGACAGTTGAAGGTGAAATAACAAAAGGTCTTCAAGCAAATGATCTATTTACCACGAATCTCAAAGGGAACAGCTATAGATTCTATTTTAATCCCCCTATTAATATTATTGCTGAAATACAAAATACAGGTAATACTCATACAAGTCCAGTCGGAGCCATCTATCTTTACAAGGGTAATGATTTTCAAGAAAGTATCGCAAAATTTGAATTAAATCCAGATCAAAACTATATATTACCGAATTCATCAAGAATATATTCCAATATATGGAACGAAAGCTTTATCGAAACCGAAGTAAAGGTAGATGAAGAAGGAAAAGTTGTAACTGATGATAAAGGGAAAACAAAATATACTACGAAATACAACTGGGACCAGCTTTCAAAACTTCGAATGGGAAGGTACAACGTGAAACTTCTCTACAATACGGAAACTGCTGACGGGCAGGTTGGGACACTTGAAATGAATACATATTTTTGGATGTTTCCATGGCAAATTCTTGTAATTATTGGAGCTTATCTAATCTACCTTTATGTAAAATATAAAGCCAAGGAAAACGAGAAACAAAAGAAAATAGCAGAAAAAAAAGGAGACAAAGCAAAAAAAATTTAAGAACAAAGTAAATAAATATTAATAAATAAATGTGAAAAAAATTGGAGTATTATTCACAACTTTATTTCTTCTTGCACCAGCTGGATATTTGAATCCATCCCTTGCGGAAAGTGGGGTAACACTTGAACCAAGTTTTCTAGAAATAGAAATGGCCCCTAGCGAGAAAGCCACACTTTCTTTCAATATCACAAACCATGATGAAGAAAAAATGTCTATATCCTCATCTTTCATGAATGGAGTGGTCAAAGACGATGGAACTATTGGAATTTCGACAAGTGAAGATCTATTTCCTGCTATTTGGCTAAAATCACTTAACACTGAAACTGTAGAAATTAAAAAAAACAGCACAGAAAAACTTAGTTTTGAACTCAATATACCTGACAATACTCCCTCAAAAACATACTACCCTCTAATAGTCTTTGATCTAAATACTCAAGGAGGAGAGGGAATTGGTGCAACTGGAAGAATTGCGGCAACTATTTATCTAAATGTCAAAAATCCAAATGACCAAGGACTTGTGGAAAAACTGGAAATAGAAAACTTCAAACTAGAAAATAGTTTTTCCTTTGTTCCAGAAGTAAATATCCGTATGGATATCAAAAATACTGGGAATGTGTATACCAAACCAGTTGGATATATTGAAGTATTCGATCCAAATGGTATTAGACAAGAAAACGTAATTACACTAAATGAAGAATTCAAACCCTTATTTCCAAATCAATCTCAAAGCTTGAATCTGGATTGGATAGACAACACAATCAAAGAAAAACTTCTTCCGCCAGTGGGCTTTTATGTCATAAATACAAATCTCAAAACACAAAACGAAGACGAATTTGAAGTTCAAGAAGATAAATTTTTTGTGCTCCCAATACAATACGTCATATATACACTACTTGGAGGAGGACTTGTATTTGCTGCAATAAATAATGTCAAAAAACT
>CAYSKC010000005.1:10764-12306 GCA_964431615.1 uncultured Candidatus Saccharibacteria bacterium | reverse complement strand
GTGATTTGATCACTATATGATCCACTCATCATATATGCATGTATCTTGGTTTTTAGTGACAAAGATCCACGACCTTCATATATAGGATTCCCTGATGTATTGTATATTTCTCTCTGTGTCGTAGACACCCCCCCAACAGTTGTCGAAGCTGGATCTCCACCATTATCATAGTTGATTGTTGGACTCAAGGGACCTACATAGCCCTCAGATGAGTTATACTCCAAGACACCAAACCCTTGCTGAACTGATGAAAGATCAATTGTTGTGTTGTCAGCCGATTCGATTGTGGTATTTGAGCTCGAGCTGAATAGCCCCGTATACAAATCTTCAAGATATACATTCACCCCACCCTGAGAGTTTGACCTAACATCAAACCAGACTCTATCAACCGCAGTCTGAACAATGTCAGGATCCAAAGTCCCAAAATTTACTATATAAGGACCAGTAGTTTCTGACAGTCCTCCGCCAACACCATCTATATCAATATCAAAAGATAGTGCAGGATTAGCAGTTGTAGCAGTAGCAACTGGACTTGGCATTGATTCAGTAAAATCGCCATTCAACGCTGTCATCCGAACCTGATACTCTGTACCCGGAAGTAGCCCAATTACATTGATATTTCCAGCAGTACCTTCCCATACAGACTCCAAAAGATAATCATTTATATCATGAGTAGATGCACTCTCAATCATAAAAGTTGATCCATCAACATACATCCAGACTAGATCAGTACTTTTTTTGATCTGGATAGAGTAGAGAGCATCGGTTGGATTTCCTTGAGGATCGATTTCTATACGAGCTCTATCATAACAACCATCTTGCCCACATACCATCACCATTCCATCTGGCGAAACATCTAAATCCTCACAACTAGTAGATCCTTCCGTCGTTGTTTCAAAACATTTCACAATTGGGGTGTTTGCCATCCACTCATTTGCAACTCCTGTTCCCAAACCATAATTTGTTGAAAAAAACCTATCGTCATTGACTGGTTGTCCAATTGAAGTTACCAATGAATAATTCAGTGAGGCTGAATCAGCTTCTTCTCCACCACTTCCGACACTAAATCCCGTAATCTTGTAGTTGTCAGATTCTAGTTCAACAGCAAAAATTTGAAGTGACAGCAAACTAAACAAGATGAGAACAACAAAAAAAACTTTCTTCATTTTTTCATACTTATTATATTAACTAGTCAGAATAGTATAAATTAATACCAAAATAGACACAACAAATTAAATAAAAAATATTTTTTCTATAAATCTACTTGCTATAATATCCCGTTTCAATTCACAACAAAACAAACATGAAAGTAATTACTGACGAGAAAAAAATTGATGAAATACTTGAAAGAGGAGTCAAAGAGATTCTTCCAACAAAAGAAGATTTGAAAAAAATCATGCTCTCTGGAAAGAGACTTCGTCTATATACAGGTATTGATCCAACTGCAGATTTTATTCATATGGGACACATGATCTGGATGAAAAAACTTAGACAGTTTCAAGACTTAGGACACGAGGTGATTTTTATGATTGGGGGATTTAC
>CAYSKC010000005.1:2999-10754 GCA_964431615.1 uncultured Candidatus Saccharibacteria bacterium | reverse complement strand
CAGCAATGATAGGAGATCCCGATAAGAAATATACCAGAGAACCACTCACACAAGAACAAGTTCAAAAAAATTTCCAAGGCTATAGAAATGATGCAAACAAAATATTGGACTTTGATTCAAGAGAAAACCCAGTAACTGTTCTCAACAATTATGATTGGCTCTCAAAATTAAATCTAGAAGAATGGCTAAACATTGCTTCCAATGTCACACTTCAACATTTGCTCAGTCATGATATGTTCAAAAACAGACTTGAAAACAATATGCCAATTCGCTTCCATGAGGTAATGTATCCACTTCTTCAAGGTTATGATAGTGTTCATATGCAGGTTGACCTTGAAGTTGGGGGGAGTGATCAACTCTTCAATATGCTCACGGGTAGAATACTTGCCAGAAATCTAATCAACAAAGAAAAATATGTACTTGCGCTGAAACTTTTGACTGATAACTCTGGAAAAAAGATGGGGAAAACAACAAACAATGCAATTAGCTTTAAGGATACTCCAAATGAAGTTTATGCAAAAATAATGAGTTTTTCTGATGAAATCATACCTCTTGCATACGAACTATTGAGTAGTCTGAGTTGGAAAGATGTACAAAAAATTGAAACAAAAATGAAAGAACACCCTATGAATACAAAAAAAGAACTCGCATTTGATATCACAAAACAAATGCATGGAGAAGAATTAGCAAATAGAGCAGGAGTAGAATTTTCGTCTGTTGTTCAAAACAAAGAAATTCCTGATGACATTCCTGAATACAAAGTTTATAGATTTCAAAACCAGTTAGTAAATATAATAGAACTTGTCACAAAACTAAAATTAGTCGAGAGTAAAGGAGAGGCCAAAAGATTAATTGCACAAGGCGGAATAAAAGTTGATCAAGAAAAGATCAATAATATCAGTCAAAACATCCAAATCAAACCTAATTTAATCATCCAAGTTGGAAAAAGAAAATGGGCAAAATTAATATAAGATTCCATCCAAAAAAAATTTTCAAAAAATTTTCAAAGGTAGGAAAAATTTTATTCCTTGTTATCATAGTTGGGACAATGATATTTGGAGTTGTAGCTCCAATAATTAGCTACATTTTTTAAGGAAAAAATATCAAACTCTCAGATTCGATAGAAAAAATTCCTGGAATTGGTGAAGCAAGTTCAAAAAAACTCGAAAAGATTGGAGTTATAACAATTGAGGATCTTCTCTATCATTTTCCATCATACCATCATGACTTTTCCAAGATTGTAAATATCTCCTCCCTAAATACTGAATTTCTACAAACTATCGAGGTTAGTATTGAAAAATTTCAGAGTATTCGACTAAAAGGGAGAGGAAGAACAATGCAAAGATGCATAGCAACGGATAAGTCTGGGTCTATCAACGTCGTCTGGTTCAACCAACCTTTTTTAACTGATTCCCTAGCAAATAGTGAAAAAATCTTACTTGCTGCCAAAATAGACTCAAAAGCTTTCAAACCACAGCTTCTAAGTCCGGAATATGAAATCATTTCTACAAACTCACCAACTCATCTGGGAAGAATTACGCCCGTATATGGTTTAACCGGTGGAATTAAGCAAAAATGGCTCCGGACAAAAATCAAATGGCTTACTGACTATATTGACTACATAGTTGATCTCAAAGATGAGTTACCTAAGAATATAATAGAAAAATATGATCTTATAGACAAAAAAACATCGCTTAAGCTTTTACATTTTCCCGATTCAAATAAAAGCCTACAGGAAGCGAAGAAACGGGTTGCCTTTGATGAAATGCTTTCGGTTCAAATAATTCTTGAAAAAAACAGACTGAAGCTGAAAACACTAAGTGCCTACAATATTGATAAAAATTTATCAGAAAAGTTAGTTGAGGAATTTATAAATTCACTACCATTTACCCTAACATCAGATCAATTAAAGGTTATTGATGAAATAAAAAAAGATATTTGCAAAAATACCCCAATGCGAAGACTTCTTCAGGGAGATGTTGGAAGTGGAAAAACAATCATTTCTATCATTTTTGCTCTAATAACAGCAAGAAATGGATATGACACAGCTATCATGGCTCCAACATCAGTACTCGCAAAACAGTTATTTGATAATTTCCAAAAGTATCTCAAACCATTTAATACAAAAATTACCCTCTCTACTCAAAATAGCAAAAATGATATCGTCACACCAGATAAAAATACTCCACATAAAAACAAGATTGATTCAAACACCCAAAACCACAAGGGCTATATAAGAGTAGGCACACATGCTCTACTATTTCGAAAAGAGAGCCTTTTCTCTAATCTTGGTTTAGTTATTATTGATGAACAACACCGCTTTGGTGTTAAACAAAGGAATAATCTACTTCAGACAATGAGAAAGGAGGAAAAGAAAAGCCCACACTACCTAATCATGACAGCAACCCCAATTCCAAGGACTATCGCACAAACGTATTTTAATGATATGAAAATAAGCACCATAAATTCAAAACCAAAAGAAAGGATTGAGAACATCACCTACGTAAGCCCTTTATCAAAAAGAAGAGAATCCTTTCTGTGGATCAAAAAGATTCTCAAAGAAAAAAACCAGGTGTTTTGGGTCTGTCCACTAATTGAAGAATCAGATTTGATTGAGACAAAATCTGTAAATGAAGTCTTTGATGAGCTCAAAAAAGAATTTCCTGAATTTAAAATTGGACTTCTACATGGAAAACTCAAAGAAATTGAAAAACAAAATCTACTCGAAGATTTTCAAAATCAAAAAATAGAAATTCTTGTTTCAACATCTGTAATAGAGGTGGGGATTGATATAAAAAATGCGAACCTAATGGTCATAGAAGGGGCCGAAAGATTTGGACTAGCTCAACTGCACCAACTCCGGGGAAGAGTAGGGCGTAATAGCAAACAGTCTTATTGTCTTCTTTTTCCCAGTTCAGACGAAAAAATTAGTGAGGATGCGATAAAACGACTCAAATATTTTGCAAAAGAAAAAAACGGATTTAAAATTGCTGAATATGATTTATCTAAAAGAGGACCAGGAGAAGTATATGGATATGAACAATCAGGGATTCCAGAATTCAAAATAGCTAAATTTGATGATTTTGAATTGATATCAGCAACACTTGATGCTGCAAGAATAATACTCAATCAATAGTTACGTAAATGTTATGAAAATAAATAATAAATTACCCGTAAATATTCTTTTAGAAAACGTACGTTCTGCACTAAATGTTGGAGCAATTTTTCGTACGTGTGATGCAACAAATATCAACAAACTTTTTTTGACAGGCATTACTCCCTATCCTCCACACAACAAAATCCCAAAAACAGCACTTGGATCTATAGAAACAGTTGATTGGGTGTTTGATAGAAATCCAATCGATCAAGTCAAAAAGCTCAAAAAAACTTCTCAACTAATCGCAGTTGAGATTACCAATAACTCCAGAAATATTTTTCAATATAAATTTGAATATCCATCTACTCTAATTTTTGGCAACGAAATCAACGGAGTTTCAAAAGAACTACTCCAAGAAGCTACACAAATTATTCATATACCTATGTTTGGTATGAAAGAATCATTAAATGTATCAACAACCGTTGGAATTGTTTTGTATGAGATAATAAGGCAGTTTCATTATTCAAAATGATTAGAATAACCTCAGGAAAATTCAAAAATACTCTTCTCGATGTTGCAAAAGAAATTTCGCGCCCCCTAACCGATAGAATAAGGACTTCAGTATTTGATATACTTGCTCCTTATTTGGAAAATACAAAAATCCTTGATCTGTATGCAGGAAGTGGAGCTATGGGCCTTGAAGCCATCAGTAGAGAAGCCAAGTCAGTTGTTTTTGTTGATAATTCAAAAGAAGTATGCAATATTATTGAAAAGAATATAAAAAAACTAGACCCATCTTTCGAGTGGAAAATTGAAAACATGCAATCATCTAAGTTTATCAATTCTTCAAATTCCCAATTTGATATTATCTTTCTGGATCCACCATTCAGCAAAACACACAGAATTGATATAGATTCACTATCAAAACTTACTCATTCAGATTCAATTGTGGTTTTGAGAACATCTCTAAACTTTTATCGAAAAGAAAAACACCAAATAAAAGATTCTGAGTTTGAACTAAAATATTCCAAAGAATTTGGACAAAGTATTGTGATTTTTTACCGACCAAAAATCAATTTATGATAAAATCATCAGGCATTTTTTGTTATTATGAAATTAACTTTTATTTAGAAAAATTGTGGGAGCTTTACCAAAAAGAAAATTAGCAAGAAAAAATAGAAGACGATCACACCTAAGAGATAAGCTTAGAGAGTTTATGAATAGGTTCACAAAAGATCCAGATACAGGAAAATGGATTCTTTCACACCATGTTTCTCCTTTTACAGGAAAATATAGAGGAAAACAGGTAAGTGTAGTCAAAGATTGATCATCTTTATTTATTCCATTTCGAATTAATTCTCTTCCATACCCATGGATACAAGACATTTATCAAGGTGGTACGCACTTCAAAAGCTTTTCAATCAGAGCTTTGTAGAAAATGAAGGACTAGATAGTATGGAATTTGATATCAAAGAACTCAAGGAAATCCTTCAAGAAATAAAAATAAAACCAAATAAAAAATTGGTTAATTCGCTTATTGAAGGAGTGAATAAAAATAAAAAAATCTTAAACTTGATAATTTCAAAACTTGCTCCAGAAAGACCCTTGGAAGAGATAGCAAGAGTCGATATCCAAATACTCTATATTGCAATTCTCGAAGGATTTATTCAAAAAACTACACCAGAAAAAGTAGCAATCAATGAAGCTATTGAGCTTTCAAAGGAATTTGGAGGAGAGAACAGTAGTAAATTTATAAACGGAGTACTTGGAACATTACTAGAAAGTAAAAGTAAATTTTCAAATTTATTGAAAAAAAACAATGATTGACGAAGATAATAGACAAGAAAGAACCAATAAGTTTCTTAAAATAATCGGAGTTGAAACCAAAAATTTGGAATTATTTGAAACCGCACTGACACACAGATCGTTTATTAACGAAACTAGACTTGAAAAAATCGAGCATAATGAAAGACTTGAGTTTCTTGGCGATGCGGTATTAGAATTGATCATTACAGAATACCTTTTCCATAAATATCCAGAAAAATTTGAAGGAGAACTCACAAGTTTTCGTGCGGCAACTGTTAGAACCGAAAGTTTGGCTGAAACAGCCGAGAAATTGGGAATAGGTGACTTTCTATTTGTAAGCAAAGGAGAGGAGATGACAGGTGGTAGGAAGAAACCATATATTTTAGCCAATACTTATGAATCTCTTTTGGGAGCTATTTATCTTGATCAAGGATATGAAACTTCAAAAGAGTTTGTATACTCAAATCTTACAGAAAAAATTGATGAGATAGTCAAAAATAGACTTGATATCGACAGCAAATCAAAATTACAGGAAATTTCACAAGAAATCCTGAATATTACTCCAAGGTATGAATTAATTAATACAGTTGGGCCTGATCACAACAGAAGCTTTACCATGAGAGTATTGATAAATGAATGGGATTTTGGTCAGGGTGTCGGAAAAAATAAACAAGAAGCTGAACAAAGAGCAGCAAAGAAAGCTTTGGAAGATTGGGATACACTTATCGAAAAAATGCAACAACATTAGATAGATATTATCAAATATGATAAAATCGTCAAGCATTAAATCAATTTATTAAATTTTAATTTAGAAAAGTGGTTAAAATTCGCCTAAAGAGAACTGGAAAAACAAATGCCCCTCATTATAGACTTGTTATTATCAAACAAAGAACAAAACGAGATGGGGCTTCAATTGAAGATGTTGGACATTATGCACCTTTCAGCAAGGAATTGGTGCTAAACAAAGAAAGGATAGAGTACTGGTTAAAAGTTGGAGCCAAACCAACAGAAACTGTTGAAAGGATGCTCATCAAAGAAGGATTGATTGCAAAACCAAAATACCAAAAAAAGTTTGATACAAAACCCGGTAAGAAATCACAAGAAAGGGCAGAACAAAAAAAGGCAAAGGCTCAAACAGCTAAAGAAGAAGTAAGTGCAGAAACAAAAGAAAAAACTGAAGAAACAAAATCTGAAGAAAATCAAGAACAAATAAATGAGGTTGCAGAAAATCCAACAAATACAACGGAAATTACAAAATAAAAATGAAAGGAACACTTGAAAGAATTCTAAAACTTATACTCCCTAAAGATTCGAATTTCGAAATAGAAGTAATTGAAAATGAACTTGGAGATACTTATGCTATCAAAGCTGAAGAAAAAGATAGACCAAGACTCATTGGTAGAGGAGGGAAAACAATAAAATCAATACATAATTTGGTGAATATTGTTGCAAAAAAAGAGAATAAAAGGGTATTTGTAAGACTTGAAGACTAAAATTCCGACTTTCTTTCGATGAATTCAATTACTTCCTGATTCAACTCCTCTTTGTATGAAACATTCGAGAGAAGTTGAGATTTTTCTTCATCACTTCCAATAGGTAAATACTGATATTTTGAAAGAACAAGATTCATACTTGTATTTGATCCATCAGGAGAATTAACCAGATCCATCTCAGTTACAACTATAAAATCGGATCCATTGTACAATTCTGATAATAAGTTTTGCAATGAGCGGATTTCTCCAATAAGTGAAAACTGCAATGGAATTTGTACAAGCTGAAGCTCATTTGTGTTTTTTTCCTCAATACCAGTCTCTAAATTTTTTCGAGTTTGTACAAGTATTCGCTCACCTACTACAACATCCTGAACCTCTATATTTGATTTTTCTGATAATTCAATAACTTTCTGCTGAAAACTTACTACCTCGGTTTTCGCTGTTGGAATTATTATTTCCAGATAATTCAATAAATCTTGATTGTTGGCACTATCTTCACTCAATGTTTTGAGAGCACTCAATTCATCTTCTTGTACTTCTTGTTCAGCGATTTTCTGTTTTCTTATCTCAATTGACTCAAATAATCCATTTACTTCTGGAATAACTACAAACAATACCAAACCAATAAAAAGCAACAAGGAAAAAATTGGTATTCCGTAGAGTCTGATCTGTTTTGACAGTTTCATACCTTTTGATTCACCTATTTTTTTTTCATTTTCTTGTTTTAGAGTCTTTTTCATATGTTTACAAATTCAGAGGGCAATAATTCAAAAGTAATTTCGTAAGTATATCTAGCATCACTATCTACTGTGAAGTCAACACTTTCTAGCTCTACCAAATTTATTCTTTCATTTTTTCTAAATAATCTCACAATTTTTGTCATTGTATCTACCGAATCAACAGACATTTCAAGACCAAATCTACCATCCGCATTTCTTCCATAAGCAAGAATCTGAGCATCAAATCCAGAATTTTCTACTAGTTTTTTTACAACAAGAAAAAAATCTTCTGGATTCACATCTCGTTTTACAATTTCTTCTAGCACCCCTGTTTTCAAAACCAATAATGATTTATCTTCTTTAACCTGATCATATGTGGAAATTTCTTGATTCAATATTGCTATTCCCTTTTCCTTGGTCTTTATATCAGTTGAAATAAAAACAGTAATTGTCATAAATACTATCCAAACAACAACAGCACTCAAGGGTAATAACGCCGACAATACAGATGTTTTGTCAATTTTTTCACGAAGTAGAATTCTTTTTTGAAAAATCTCTTTTGGGAGCAGATTAAACTCAAATTTCATTTTTACTCGTTTTTTATGGAAAGACCTACAGCCAAAGAAAAGCTAGGAACCGG
>CAYSKC010000005.1:0-2989 GCA_964431615.1 uncultured Candidatus Saccharibacteria bacterium | reverse complement strand
ATTTACCAGACAACTGGATTTTTGAAAAAGGATCAACTATCTGTACTTCCATACCCAAAATACTTTTTAAATATACAGGTAAACCGGGAAGTAGAGAACCCCCTCCAGTAATATATGCCTTTTGAATTTGCCCAAACTGAAGTCTTGTATTCACAAAACCAATAATTTTTTTGATCTCAACAGAAATCAAATCCGTTACGGGTTTAATTGAGTTTGCAATTTTCCCAGCATCAGGTTTATTTGATAACAATCCATATACATGTTTATACTGATCGGCTTGATTCATTTGTAGACCAAAATCTGCAGCAATTGCTTTGCTCAAAGCATTGGAGCCATTTGGAATACTTTGAGTAAAGACCAATTTCCCATCATAAACAATACTCACATTTGTTTTTTCAAAACCAAAGTCAATGATCATATTGTTTCCCTTTGCCCCAGAATAATTAAAAGCAACGGCTCGAGCAGTTGCAACCGATTCAACTTCCAAGGCAATTAATTCTAATTCAGCAGTATTGAAAAGGTTTAGATAATCTTCAACAATTGTTCTTGGAGCTGCAATTATGATCAAATCAATAGTTTTTGCTCCTTTTTGAGGTTCATTTCTCCTAACTTCTATCCAATCCATTTGAGCATCATCTATCGGAATTGGAATAAATTGCCTTGCCTCCCAAAAAACAGTCTCTTCAAGTTTTGAGGAATCCACAAGCGGAAGACTAATAAACTTTGAAAAAACAACACTCTCGGGTAATGCAGCAACTACCTGCGTCTCATTCACACCTGAAGATACAACCAAACTTTTAATAATTGATGCTAGTAATTGAACCTTTTCTGGATTATCTTTACTAGGAACTACTGATTCAAGGTTGGGAGGAAAATCAATACTAGCAATTGCTTCTAATTTTGCCAAACCCTCTTTTTCGAGCTGACACTTAACCAACTTAATTGATTTACGTCCAATATCTATAGAAAAAAAATCATTTGTGGCCATTTTCGTCATTTAATCAGTTACATTCTCATATATTTTCCAAACAAAATCAATTAATGTTTCACATATTTATTCATTTTTCATATAATGAAATAATTTCTAAATTGAATAGTCTAATGTGGAACACAAAAAAGTTTATCGATAGTAAAAAAGGACAGGTGCTGGTAATTGTTTTAATAATAATGGTAGTTTTGGCCATAACAATACTGACAATTACAAATAATACAATTCGCGATATTGAACAAAGTGATGCAAATATAAAATATGAAAATCTTTATGCAGAAGCTGAGAAAATAACAATTGACCTTGGACAAGGACTAGATTATACGGACGATGAATTAGAAGTTCAGGAAATTAAATCCAGACTTGATTCGCTCCTTGGAATTAGTTCGACATGTGAGGAGGAGAAGGAAAATGAAAAACACCTCATAACTTGTAGTGGGACTAGTACAGATACTGAAGACAATACCTTTTCCATCACCGCACGAGTGACAGATAGCAATCAGATTGAAACAGTCAGACTTCTAAAAGACGATACCATCATATATAAAATAGACCCCACTCAGCCATTTAACTCGTCAAATATATTTACCATTACAATGTCTGGAGAATCAATGGACAATCCTGAAATTGAGGCTGGTATAGAAGTTGCCTTTGACTTTAAATTTGTTGATAAGACAGGACAAATACAATACACAACAGTTAAAGGAATTTTTGATCGTACAGGTAATCTATTCCAAAATCAAGAAAATCATTACTTCGATTTTATGCCTATAGGGACGTCACCTCACAATGTTTTTAGTTTCTCTTATAATACATTAATAGAAAATATTCTTGCAGAAAACGAAGAGATAGCATCTCAGTTGAATCCAAATCCACAAATAGAACCAGTTGCATTTAGATTTAGATTAATATACCCAACAGAAACAAAAGAGAGCATTCCATCAATATTTATTAGTGTTCAAACAAGTAATCCACAATCAGTTATTCAAAGTAGAACAATTGATTCAACAGTTGTAGAGCTACGAGATATCGATGAAAAACCTTTTGGACCTCAACCATTTGTTACGTCATCGATACCAACTCACCGAACGCCTAGTATTCTGGATTATGTACTTAGATCACAGACAGATATTGAACATGCTTATTAAACATCTTCCAAAAAATAGAAGAGCAGGATACTCACTTCTTGAGGTGTTAGTAACACTTTTGATTGTGAATATTGTAGTATTAATGCTTTCCAATATTATGGTGATCAGTATCAAATCTTCAATCAAAATTGGAGAAAGATCTTTTACAAGAGAAGAACTAACTACAATTTCGAACAAAATCAAAAAAGATATAAGAAACACTGGGACAGTTGAGGATGACTGTTTACTG
Source organism: uncultured Candidatus Saccharibacteria bacterium (assembly GCA_964431615.1). GTDB lineage: Bacteria > Patescibacteriota > Dojkabacteria > B142 > WJKM01 > CAYSKC01. The sequence goes on along the minus strand of CAYSKC010000005.1, from coordinate 624 downwards.
ACAGGAGGTAGTGATACATGTACACTCAATCAAGATGTAGAAATCGTTCGATGGTCAAAATGTAGTGATAGTATTTGTCGCTATACACTAGACCCAAATGATGGACAATATAAAGTTACTTTTCAAAGCTCCCCAAAAATTGTAATTGACACTCTTTCGTTCCAAGAACAGCCGACAGAAGCAACAAACACTGTCAGCTTATTGGTTACAATTACTGCGAATCATTCAAATCCAAATCTTGACTTAAATAATCTTTATCGTCAATTTATCATCACGACAAGGAATATTTCAGTCTAAATTTTTCTGTATGTATCTGCCCGTTCTTGTTGCATTTCATTGTTTAGATGATAGACAACCACAGAAGTAATTCTGATTCTATCTGTCATGGGATTGAGAGGATTGTTGTCAGGGCCCAAGTTTGTAAATAATATTTGATTGCATATCTGTGCACCCTGAGTGTTTGGAAGATAATACGGAGAATCAATACTACACGAAGAGATTAATTCTTCTTCATCACACGGACTTTGAATTTCGGATAATAATACATTAGAAGAATTTTCTAAACTAGTATCCAGTTTATAACAAACTCTAAATACAGTTCCTGGTTCTTTAATTTTTTCTTTT
>CAYSKC010000004.1:4993-15526 GCA_964431615.1 uncultured Candidatus Saccharibacteria bacterium | reverse complement strand
GGAAGCTCCATATTTTAGGGTGATTGGTGATGTGAGATTGAATAAATTGCATGATGTAAATATGCTCATAGGACATAAGCTTCGAGAAGATTTTAAGGATGAGAATAATAAGTTAATTATCAAAAAAGGGAGTGTAGTTTCAAAAGCTGATTTAAAGAAATTTGAAAATGCTGAAAGTTTGGTTGCAAAATTTGAACCACGGATTACAGATCATGTCGTTTATCTTGCTCCTGATGAAGAAGCTGAATACAAAATTTGTGGTGCAACTGCTAGAAAAAATGATACAGAGCTAGAAGGAGATACCGAATTTGTGAGGGTTGAGGGGGGATACAAAAGAGTCCCAGTAAATGAAGTGGAATTTATTGATATTAATCCAGCTCAAATTGCTGGTCTTGGATTTTCGTTGGTTCCTTTTTCTGCAAATGATGACCCAACCAGAACCCTTATGGCATCAAATATGCAAAGACAGGCGGTTCCACTGATAAATCCAAAATCCCCAGTAGTTGGTACTGGATTTGAAGAAATTGTTGCAAGAGCGTCGATGAGAGGTGTATTTGCAAAAGAAGATGGTGAGGTAGTCGGTTCTGATGCTTCAAAAATAACCGTAAAATACAAAAATTCTGGTGAATTTCAATATGAACTAGATAAATTTATTAGGACAAATCAAAATACGACTTTCTCTCAAATTCCACGAGTTATCAAGGGCGAAAAATTCAAGAAAGGTGATCTGCTTGCGGATGGTCCAAGTATGGAAGGGGGAGAATTGGCCTTGGGCAGAAACTTGACTGCAGCCTATATGGTATTTGAAGGATATAACTATGAAGACGCTATTATTCTTTCTGAAAAATTAGTAAAAGATGATGTCTTGACCTCAATCCATATCAAAGAGTATATACAAGACATTCGCGATACAAAACTCGGAAAAGAATTAATTACAGCTGACATCCCAAATGTTGGAGAATACATGCTGAGAAATCTAGATGAAGATGGAGTTGTTAGGATCGGTGCTAGTGTGACAAGTAAAGATATTTTGGTTGGAATTGTAGCTCCAAAAGGAGAGGTTGAATTGACAGCTGAAGAAAAGTTGCTTCGAGCAATTTTTGGAGAATATGCTAGAGACGTACGTGATAATTCACTTAAACTTCCACATGGTGACAAAGGAATTGTGATTGGTGTTCAGGTTTTGGACAAAGAAAAGGGAGATAAACTAAATCCAGGTGTACTAAAACAGGTAAAAGTATGGGTTGCTAGGACACAAAAGATTTCTATAGGAGATAAGCTTACTGGATTGCACGGAGACAAAGGAGTAATTGCAAAAGTGATGCCAGAAGCAGATATGCCATATATGGAAGATGGGACACCAATTGACATAATACTTTCTCCTATGTTTGTCAAACGTATGAATATTGGGCAAATCAGAGAAATGCATATTGGATCTCAAGCTGAGAAACTTGGTATTAAGGTGGAAATTCCTCCATTTACCCCAATAGATGACGAAAAATTGTTGAAGATGATGAAAGAAAAAGGATATGAATGGACAGAAAAAATGACATTGTATGATGGAAGAACTGGAGAGCCATTTGACAAGAAGGTAACTGTTGGACCTAGATATGTAGTGAAATTGAATCATTTGTCATCAGACAAGATTCATGCAAGATCAACTGGTCCATATACGATTGTGACTCAACAGCCACTGGGTGGAAAAGCTCAGTTTGGAGGACAGAGATTTGGAGAAATGGAAGTATGGGCACTTGAAGCACATGCTGTTCCAACAGTTCTGCAAGAAATGCTGACACTTAAATCGGATGATGTTTTGGGTCGAGCTGCTGCGTATAAATCAATAATTCAGGGCGAACCAATTGATCCACCATCAACTCCTGAATCATATAAGGTTTTGGTTTCTGAGCTTCGAGCTCTTGGTATAAATCTAGAGCCAACATTTGAAGAAGGCGGGGCATTTATTTCTGAGGAAGAAGTTGATGAGTTTGGAGAAGTGATACCTCAAGTTGATTTGTCTCAAGAAAAAATTGACATGAGTGTGGACGAAGACGATGACATGACTGCCGTTGATTCGGTAGAAGTGGAGGAGATAGAAAATGATCCAGATTTTGAGGTAAAAGAAGTAGAAGAAATTGATGAGTCAGTAAAAAATGAAGAATAATTTGTTTCTATTATGCTTATACTTTATTAAGATCAAATAATGGCTAAGGAAATAAAAGAACTTAAGATATCTATTGCTTCTCCACAACAAATTTTGAGTTGGTCGTATGGAGAGGTAAAAAAACCTGAAACTATCAACTACCGAACTCACAGAGCAGAAGTTGATGGGTTGATGGATGAAAGAGTATTTGGACCAACAAAAAATTATGAATGTTATTGTGGGAAATACAAAAAAATTAGATACAAAGGTATTGTTTGTGACCAATGTGGTGTTGAGGTAACAACAAAAAGGGTGAGGAGAGAGCGAATGGGTCATATAAAACTCGCTACACCAGTTGCACACGTTTGGTTTTCTTATGGACTTCCGAACAAATTATCTCTTCTTTTAAACATTCCACAAAAAAGATTGGAAACGGTTATTTATTATGCAAGATATATTGTTACGGAGTACAGTGAAGAAGGAAAAAAACAAGCTCTTGAAACACTTGACGTAAAGCATGAGGAGGCAAAAGAAGTATTGTCAGAAGAAACGAAAGAAGCTATTAAGGATGAGGAAGAAAAATGGAAAGAGGAAATCAAGAAAATTAAATCGGAGGTAAAGGACAAGGAGAAACTCACACATAGTATTGAAAATATTGAGAATAAAAGTGCAAAAGAGAAAGCAAAGTTGAAATCAATATTCAAACAAAAGGAAAAGAACCTTAAAGATAAGTTCGCAAATATCAAAACAACTGTTTCAAATTTAGCAGAAGGTACAACACTTTCAGAGGATGAATACAGCCAACTACTTGAATATGATGTTGATTTTTTCGATCTCGGGATGGGAGCTGAAGCAATTAGAAAATTATTGAGTAAACTTAATTTGGATGAAGAGATAGTCAAAATTGAAGAAGAATATCAGTCAACTAGATCTCAGATGAAAAAACGAAAAATTATCCAGAGACTAAGACTTCTCAAGGGGATGAAAAAATCTGGGATAGAACCAACTTGGATAATTCTTGATGTGGTTCCCGTACTTCCCCCAGATTTGAGACCAATTATTCAACTTCCCGGAGGTAGATTTGCAACCTCTGATCTGAACGATCTTTATAGAAGGGTTATTAATAGAAATAATCGACTTCGACGACTGATAAAACTTGGTGCTCCAGAAATAATTTTGCGAAATGAGAAAAGAATGTTGCAAGAAGCTGTAGATGCTTTAATTGACAATAGTCACAGACCGGGGAATGCGGTTTTGAATTCAAGAGACCAAGCATACAAATCTCTCTCTGATATGCTTCGAGGAAAACAGGGAAGGTTTAGACAAAATCTACTTGGAAAACGTGTTGATTATTCTGCCCGTTCGGTTATTGTATCTGGTCCTGAGCTTAGTATTTATGAAATAGGACTTCCCAAAACAATGGCGCTTGAATTATTCAAACCGTTTGTAGTAAGTGAGATTATCAAAGATGGTTATGCACCAAATATCAAGAGTGCAAAATTATTTTTTGAGTCAAAAAGTGATGAGGTTTGGGATCTTTTGGAAAGGGTTACAAAGAAGCACCCAGTCATGGCAAATAGAGCTCCTACTCTACACAAACAGGGTATTCAGGCATTCTTTCCAAAACTTGTCGAAGGAAATGCAATTCAAATTCATCCAATGGTATGCAAGGGATTTAATGCTGATTTTGATGGAGACCAGATGGCTATTCATGTACCATTGTCTCTCAAGGCTCGGGAAGAGATACTTGAAAGAATGTTTGTGAATTCAAATGTTTTGCTGATGGCTGATGGAGCTCCTGTCGTAAATGCTGAAAAAGATATGTCGCTTGGAATTTTCTATCTCACCCAAATTGAAAAAGGAGATCATGCCCCCCGACTTGGGTTTGGAAATATCAATCATGCGTTCGGTTTTTATGTAATTGGCAAACTTGGAATTCACGAAAAAATTATGGTTTTGTATAAAGGGGAAATGATCACAACTACAGTTGGAAGGATGATTTTCAATGAGATATTACCTGAAGATTTTCGAATAGTAAATGCACAACTTGACAAAAAGGGTATTGCAAAACTTGCTGCGGAAATCTTGGATGAATATGGAAGTGAAATGACAGTCAAATTTTTGGACAGTATTAAATCTCTCGGGTTTAAGTTTGCGACAAAATCTGGTATCTCTGCAAGTTTGGAGGATTTTGTAGTAAGTCCTGAAAAAGAAAAATACATTGAAGAAGTTACAAAAAAGGAAGAACAATTTACACAGGATTACTATATGGGTCTTTTGACTCTTGAAGAAAAGAAAAGACTTGTACAAGAGGCGTGGATGGAAGCTGTTGATAAAGTGGCCGATGCGACTTGGGAAGAATATTTGAAAGTTGATAATAATCTTGTAGCACTGAATAATTCAGGAGCAACACCGGTATCCAATCCTCTTAGACAAATATCGGGAGTGAAAGGATTGATATTGGATCCTATGGGTAGAATTGTTGAACTTCCTATTAGATCAAATTACAAGGAAGGTTTATCGAATGTCGAGTATTTTGTAGCAGCTCGTGCGACTAGAAAAGGACTTGCTGATACTGCACTCAAAACTGCAGAATCTGGATATCTGACTCGAAGGCTTATTGATGTTGCACAAGATGTAATTGTTCGAGAAGAAGATTGTGGGGCAACGGAAGGAATTAGAATTCGTCGAGATGACAAAAGAAGACTTAGTTTTGGTGAAAGGCTCAGGGGTAGGACTTTACTTGAAGATCTTGTTGATCAAAAAACAGGTGAAGTAATATTGAAGAAGGGTGCTATTGTAACGAAAAAGATTGGAGAGCAGGTTGAGACCAATGAGGGAATCAAAGAAGCATATGTGAGAACTGTTTTGACTTGTAAATCAGTAAAAGGTCTCTGTCAGACATGTTATGGATACAGTCTTGGGACAGGAAAAGTAATTGAGAAAGGAATAGCAGCTGGTATCATTGCCGCACAGGCTATGGGAGAAGCTGCAACACAGTTGACTCTCAACACAAAACACTTGGCTGGTCGAGCTGGTACAGATATTACACAGGGTCTTCCACGTGTAGAAGAGCTGTTTGAGGCACGAACTCCAAAGGCAAGGGCTGTGATTGCAAGAGTCAATGGAATTGTACATATCAATTCTCAAGAAGAGACAAAAAAGTATGAAATTGTAATAGAGAACAAAGATAAGGTGGTAAAAAATTACACTATAAAAGATGGTGATAAATTGTCATTCAAGAGATCCAAAAAAGTGAAAAAGGGTGATTTGATTGTAACCCGAAAAGATGGGAAAAATATCTCAGCACCAAGTGAAGGAAATGTGAGTTTGGATGGAGAGAAGATAGTATTTGAATCAGATGCAAATATCACTGAAATACATGAAATACCTTATGGAGCCGTTATACTTGTTGAAAATGATCAGGAAGTGAATAAGGGTGAAAGATTGACCGATGGATCTGTAGATCCAAAAGAAATTATGGATATCATGGGACTTAGTGATGTACAGAAATATATTATTGACAATGTTCAAGAGACTTATGGTATTCAGGGAATATCACTTGATGACAGGCATGTGGAACTTGTGGTTAGACAAATGTCAAGGTTTGTTGTAATACAGGATGCAGGAGACTCCGAGTTGCTCCCTGGAGAATATGTTGATTATCTTGAGGTGGTAAATTTGAATGAAAAAATGAAAGGAGAGGACAAGAAACAAGCTACATTTAAGCGACAATTAATAGGTATAACAACTGCCGCAGTTCGAACTGAAAGTTTCCTTTCAGCAGCTTCGTTCCAAGAGCAGGTAAGAGTTTTGACAGATGCAGCACTAATTGGAAAGGTTGATCCTTTGAGAGGCTTGAAAGAAAATGTTATAATCGGGAAGCCTGTTCCACTTGGACGAGAGGTTAAACATGATTAATTTATTATTGAAAAATTAGTGGCTAGAATTTCACAATTAGTTCGAAAAGGACGAAAACCAAAAAAGACAAAGATTAGATTTAAGGGAATTGAATTTGCTTCAACAACAAAATACAAAGCAATTCAATTTAATTTTAACTCAATAAAAAATAAATATTCAAGAAGACCAAATCCATTGCGAAGGGGAGTTTGTTTGAGTGTTTTTACCCGGACTCCAAAGAAGCCAAACTCAGCACTTCGAAAAGTAGCTAGAATTAGGCTGTCAAATAAACAAGAAATAACAGCATATATTCCAGGTGAAGGACACAATTTACAAGAACATAGTGTTGTGCTTGTTCGAGCTGGTAGAAAACCAGACTTACCAGGAGTAAATTATCAGGTAGTGAGAGGAGTATACGATACACAAGGAGTAGCGGACAGAAAACAAGCTAGGTCTAGATATGGTGCGAAAAGTACAAAAAAATAGTATATTATGATTTGTATGAAGCCTCAGGTTTATGAAATCTTGAGGAGTATTCCGTGAATTTCAATATTTATGGGAGAAGATTCATGGTGAGAAAAACTCTGCTATGAATCACATTGAATGTGAAAAATTGTAGAGTTTTTTTATTTCAAAATAGCAAAACCCCAGTCTTCGGGTTGGGGATGAGCGAAAATAAATAAGAGCCGAAGGCTTAGAGTAAAACACAATACTTTGGCCTCGAGGCCAAAGTATTTTATTTTTTTTAACAAGAAAATGCGAGGAAAGCAAGCAAGAAAAAGGGTGGCATTGCCTGATTCAAAATACTCTAGTGTTGTTGTTTCGAAATTTATAAATAATGTAATGAAGGAAGGAAAAAAAGATTTGGCAACAAAGATGGTATATGAGGCGATAGATGTTTTGGCAAAAGAATCAAAAATAGATCCTATGGATGCATTTGTACAAGCGATTGAGAACATCAAACCAAAAGTTGAGGTCAGATCAAGAAGAGTGGGTGGTGCCAACTATCAAGTGCCAGTACCTGTAAGTGAAGAAAGACAGCAAGCATTGGCATTTAGATGGATTATAAAGGCTGCTCGTGAATCAAGAAAGACCGGAACTTTTGCAAAACAGCTTGGAATCACACTTGCACAGGCTCTGAAGAAAGAAGGTGCTGCCTATAAAAAGAGAGAAGATACACATAAGATGGCAGATGCAAACAAAGCATTTGCTCAGTTTGCTTGGTAATATTTGCAAAAACTTTAAAAAAGAGCCAAAAGGCTCTTTTTTTTGTTTTTTTATAAATAAAACTGTGTTATATTTTTATTAGTTTAACGTATTAATAATTGTAGAGGATATAATTTTATTGTTTTGATTTTATCCAAAAATGAGAAAATTATTTGTATTAATAGTCATAGTATTATTGGGAATTCAGATTGTAAATGCGGTAGTGAAGATTCCTCCTTTTCCAGATGTTCCTCTGGACTACATCTATTTTGATGCTGTTGTTTTCTCAAAAGAAAGACGAATTGTTGTTGGATTTTCTGATGGATTATTTCGACCTGATAGGGAAATTACCAGAGCAGAGTTTACGAAAATTGTGATTTATGAATTTTTTGATGAATCTGATATTTTGAATTGCAATTCACAGTATTTTCCAGATGTAGACTATACAAATAAATTTTTTCATCCGATTTGTATGGCAAGAGAACATGGAATTGTACATGGATATACTGATGGATATTTTCGGCCAGATTGGAATATTGATTGGGGACAAGCAATGAAAGTGATTTCAAATGGTTTCGGTTTCACAGACGAGAATACACCTGTTCCACCAGATGATAAGTTTCGATACAATATTGAAGCAATCCAAGAAAGAGGAGGTCTTGCCCAAACATATGTTTCTCCATCTCTAATGATAAATAGGGGTGAGACAGTACAGACATTTTTTCTCCTAAAAGCATTTTTTCTTCCACAAACAAGTGATGAGTATTGTAGGGCTGCATATGGTGATTGGTATGGATACAATACGACTTGTTATGGTGAAATAGAAGAGGATTATTGTCAAAATCAATTGGTTGGGGTGAACGGAATGACAACATCACCATGTCTGCCTGGGATGAATTGTTTGCATGTTGAAGTCTTTGCTTGTATGCAAAAATCTGGGGAGACGGTCTGTGGCGAATACGGTGGCGAGTGGGATGGTAGCAATTGCAGTTTTTCATCAGTTCCAACTGCGAAAAATTCATATAGGACAGCATGCAGAGATCTCGGTCTTGTGATATATAATGATGATCAGGCACTAATACTAGTACAAAAAGGTGATGTGTGGGTATGTAATCCAGTTGCTACAACATCCAAATAGAAAAAAAATTATTAAACGGATGCTCATGTATCCGTTTTTTTTATGAGTAGAAGCGAAAGAGAATAATGAATTCTCCTTTAATAACAATTTCTCTTTTGGAAATTTTTTTCAATATTTCATCAGGATTCCCTCTTATTACATTCTCGTGCAATTTTGTAAGTTCTTTGCAAAGTGTGATTTCAATATCTTGTATAATTTCTTTCAGAATCAATACCGTTTTTTCGATTCTATGAGGTGACTCAAAGGCTATAAACGTTGTATTTATTTTTTGATGGATTTCATGCAATTTGGTGAATAAATTTTTTTTTTGGCCTGCCTTGTGAGGCAGAAAACCTACAAACATAAATTTATCTGTTGGAAAACCTGACGATACAAGTGCAGTTATTAGAGACGTGGAACCCGGTAATACCTCGACTTGAATTTCATCTTTGTGTTCAAGATTTATTTCTCTAACCAGTCTGAAACCAGGATCACTAATCAGAGGGGTGCCACTATCTGAGACAAGCACCGTATCATTTTTTTTGATTATCTCAATTGCTGTATTAACTCTTTTTTCTTCCTGTCCTTCAAAAAGTGAAAAAAAGTCTTTATCTGAATAATCAATTTCGAGTAACTTTAGTAGTTTTTTTGTAACCCTACTATCTTCACAAATAACTGATTTTGTATTTTTGAGGGTTTCAAGAGCACGTATTGTTATATCTTTGATATTTCCAATAGGTGTCGGGACAATAAATAATCTGGTCATTTATTTGTATTTAATATAGTTAATTATAATAAAAAACATTTACAAAGATTTATAAACATCTAAAAAACACTTAATTTTTGGCTTTATTGATATAAAAATGGGTCTGAATGAACAAAATTTTATGTTAAAATCATAGGTGCAAAATTTACACCAATACAGAAGGACTTTTTTTGGATTGGAGTGGATCTTGTTACCATAATGGGCGATAGATACTTGGACTATCAGTTTTCAATTGCGTTCTACGTAAAAGGATCTTTTAAATAGAGGGTTTGAGAATTCGTTTAGTAATAATTGTTTGGGGGCAACCAGTATTTAGAATTTGGATTTTGTCATTTGAGATTTAATAATGCCGGGGTAGCTCCCGCCAAAGGCGGACTAAGAACTTCTAATCACGTAAACGTGAAAGAATTTCTTGAGCAGAAGGTTAGGGTATTAGTTGGGAAATAGATATTTTGGGTTCATAATTAATTTAGAATTTGGATTTTTTTGTCATTTGAGATTTAATAATGCCGGGGTAGCTCAGAAGGTTAGAGCACAGGATTCATAAACCTGAGGTCGTGGGTTCGATTCCCACCCCCGGTACTCAATGAAAGCTATGGACACTGGGTTTCTCCCGTATAATTCATAATAAATTTAATATCAGATAAATGGAAAATAAAAAAACAGGAAGAAAGGAAAAAGTTGGAGATAAGAAAGGTAAGCCTCGATTGGACGGTCTAAAAGCTCAGCATGATGTATTAGAAGAACTTCATAAAAACGCAACACAGCCTGATGTCAAAGTGTTCTCACTTTCTTTTAATCCATATATAGTTATATTTGTAATTATCTCTGTGGTGATATTGATCTATTCTGTTGGCAAAATGCAGAAAAACAAACCAACAGAGGTGACACTTGGAGAATTTGTTGAAAATATAAAAGAAAATAAATATTCTGAAGTAGTAATACAAAACACAGGGAAAAATGGGAAGGCTATCGCAACTTCAAACCTATATAATAGTGTTTTTGTCGAGAATTCATCAGAGTTAGTTATTGATGAAAATGATAAAACCTCGGTTTATCTGCAAGAAAATATGGAAGAAATTACTCTTTCAGATCTTGTGGACAAAGTTTCCAAGTTTGATTTCAAGACAGCTATCAAATCTGTTATCAAGCCAAAGGATAATTCTGTAATAACCACAATTTTGCTTTCTGATGAGTTTGTTCTTGCCCAGGTTTATGAATCAAAACCTTTTATTGTACTTGATGCAGGAAAAGACGAATTTTTGGAAGAACTAGCCGGTAGAGACTTGGCTATTGATAAGCTTCCAATAGCCGTTGTTGATGATCTTCAGACTACAGGTGAAGATATTGAGGTAGACGGTTTTTATAAAAATATTTCAACTTCGAATTACTCAGAAGTCTGGA
>CAYSKC010000004.1:0-4983 GCA_964431615.1 uncultured Candidatus Saccharibacteria bacterium | reverse complement strand
GTTTTGGATTGGGGGGCTTTGAGTACTGATTTTCCTCAACTCCTTCAAAAAGAGGGAATAAGTATGGATGATCCAAATGTCAAAATCAAGTCAGAATTTGTGAGAACTTTGGACGCAGAAATGATAATTCAAATACTTGTGTTTGGGGCAATCATTTTTCTTGTATTCAATATTTTCAGAGGAATGAATGGTGGCGGAAAAGGATTGATGCAGTTTGGTCAGTCGAAGGCTAGGATCTTTTTTGGACGAAAACCTGAGGTGACATTTAAAGATGTCGCAGGGGTGGATTCAGCAAAAGAAGAACTCAATGAGGTTGTACTATTTTTGAAGGAACCTCGAAGATTTATGAGAATTGGGGCTAGAATTCCAAAAGGACTCTTCATGGTTGGCAGGCCAGGAACTGGAAAGACACTTCTTGCCAGAGCCATTGCTGGGGAAGCTGGAGTTCCATTCTTTCATACTAGTGGATCAGAGTTTGAAGAAATGCTTGTAGGAGCTGGGGCTAGCAGGGTTCGCGATCTCTTTGCAAAAGCTAAGAAAGCTGCCCCATCACTAGTGTTTATCGATGAGGTTGATGCGGTTGCGAGAAAGAGGGGAACTACAATTCAATCTAGCAATACGGAACAGACTCTAAACCAGATACTTGTTGAAATGGATGGTTTTGAGAAAAATACAAATGTGATAGTGATTGCAGCAACCAACAGACCTGATGTACTAGATCCAGCAATCCTTCGACCAGGTAGGTTTGATCGAAGAATTGTTATTGAGTTGCCTGATATCAAAGGTAGAGAAGATATTTTGGCAATCCATGCAAAAAATAAACCGTTGGGACCCGATGTGAGTTTGAAAAAAGTTGCCCGTAGAACTGTTGGATATTCTGGCGCAGATCTTGAAAATCTTTTGAATGAAGCAGCAATTATAGTTGCAAAAGACAATCGAAATGAAATTACGTTTAATGATATTGAAGAGGCGGCAAATAGAGTTACTATGGGGAGAGAGCGAAGAATTGAAAGAACAGCAGACGAGATCAAAAAAACTGCATATCATGAGGCAGGGCATGCAATTGTTGCAAAACTTACACCGGAATCAGATCCAGTTCATAGGATTACAATTGTATCTCGCGGAATGGCACTTGGTGTTACTATGCAGCTTCCAGAACGAGATAAATATTCACAAAGTTTTACTGAAATGGAATCAAGACTGAAAGTTTTGATGGCAGGAAGAGCAGCTGAGGAAATAATATATGGGACAGACAAAATCACAAGTGGTGCTACGAATGATATTGAACAGGCAACAGAACTTGCTCGAAAAATGGTAAAACTGTACGGCTACAGCAAAGAACTTGGGCTTGTCAAATATGGTGAATCCAATGAGCTTCAATATTTGGGTTATGGCTATGGAGAACAGAGAGATTATTCAGATACATATGCAAAATTGATTGATGAGGAAGTCAAAGGGATTATTGATTCGGCATATGAAGGAGCTCTCAAAATTTTGAAGGACAATAAAGACAAACTCGAAAAACTTGCAACAGATCTTGTAGAAAAAGAGGTACTTGAGGGAGAGGAGTTTGATAAATATTTTGAATAAGCCGAAGTTATGAGATTTATGACTTGAAATTTGAAATCTGGTTTCTAATAACTGATTTGTGAGGTCTCTCTCGAAGAAATAATGGGAACAAGTGGGATATTTATCTTTCTACTTTTTTCCAGTAGCGTAAGTTTGATGTTAGTAACAAAGCAAAAGCTTTCTTTGTATGTTCGTATTGAAATTCCCAAGGCTTTCGATGATAATGAATTATTCAAAAAATAATTTCGAATGTTGCATAACATCAAGAAAATAATCAGGTATTTAGTCTTTGTTCTTCCAATACTGTTGATAACTGGTTGTTTGATCTATATCCAGACTTCTTATGTCGGGGTGGATAATGTATATATCACAAACATCAAAGATACTTCTGCAACTATTGTCTGGACTACCACAAAACCTACTGTTGGCTCGATTCTGGTTTCTTCTTCTAGTGGTATGTCAAAAGCTTCTGAATATTTTGATGATCGGGATATTGATGAGGTGGAAAGTGGAGTGTATGAAATCAAACCTACGGGACTGATTCGAGGAATGACTCATCATGTAACGATTCGTGATTTATCTCCATCATCGACCTATTTTTTTCAGATAAAAAATGGAGAAATTACCAAAAATGATTTTGAGAACAATACATTTGCAACGACTCCTGTACCTGATCAAATTTTTGAACCGGATCCAGTTTATGGTCTTATAGGAGATAGAGAAGGTAATCCTTTGTCGGACGGTGTTGTGATTTTTGAAAGAGAAGGGATGAACGGAAACTCACAATTACTTTCCACAACATTTGGGTATAACGGATCATATGCTTTTGATATCCAAGGGCTTTATGATGAAAAGTTTGAAAGACTATATATCGGGACTGATGAAGACAAAGAGAATCTGACGTTCCTGGGGGTAGTAAATAATGATATTGAAAAGCAAACCAAAATTGCTTATACAGAAATGGACAAGCCAGTAAAACAAGTCAGTCTAGGAGAGGACAATTATGCGATATCAGCTTTTCTTTTGAAAGCGTTTGCAAAGATGATACCTGATGATGAAATTCTTTTTGAAGAAGAGGATCCATACATAACTCCAACTACTAGACCTGTACCTGAAGGAGTGACCAACTCTGTGCATAATGGAACAGTCGAACTTGAACAAGAGAGTCATGAATACAGGTTATACCTTCCGCTAGTGAATCGTAATAGTTCATCCACATCATTACCTTCGAATGATCCTGGTGCAAATTCTCCATATGAATCGGGCGAACAAAATGTTCCAGAAGGTGTTATTGAAAATTGTACATATAGTGGAACAAGGTGTGCAAAAAGTAGCAATAGCATTGTAATTTATTATTGCAACAAAGATGGAAAAGAGATACTAGCTGGACATTGCGGACATTATACTGAAAAAGGTTGTCGCGATATTCCTGAAGGAGATGTTCAGTGTTCTGAGTGTTACTACTTAACTAGAATTCCGGGTAATAATACTTTCACTTCTGTTTTTGATACATGTAAGGATACTGCAGATGGTGTTTATGATTTTAAAGGAGGAAATGAAGAAGAAACTGAAACAAATCATAATATCTGTGATTTTGAGGGGACAAAATGTGGAGATGATGTTGATAATAATCCACTTACATTCCCAAATATGATATATACCTGTGATGAAGATGGGAGTATAAAATATTATAGTGATAAATGTGTAGGACCAGGTGGTTGTCTAACTAAACAATTGGGAGATAATAGTTATGAAGCTGTTTGCACTGAAGAATATCAGGAGTATGAGTGTACTTTTGAGGGTACAAAGTGCGGACAAGATTTAGGTGATCAATATAATAATAATTATTGGTATGAATGTGTTGATGGGGTAATTATAAATAGTGATTGGATGTGTCAATCAAATGGTCCTGAATCAATTATAGGTATTGATAATCCATGGCAACAAGGTAGTTGTATTACTGTCAATTATGGTAATAATGAATACAAAGCTGTGTGTGAGGAAGATCTCCCTGAAGAGTTTGATCCAAATGCAGATGAATGTATTGAATCTTCACAGAAGTGTGATATAAATAGTACTTATTCAACGTGTCTTAATGGCAAATGGGTATTAAATGGACAATGTTCTGGGCAAACACCAATATGTAATGTAATAGATAGTGGAAAGGATGTAAAATGTGTTTCGGGTAACAGAGAAGGGTTAGCTAGAGATAATAAAAGAGCAAAAGATAAAACTTCTTCAAATGGCTCCGCTTCTCTTTCAAATAGTTCAGAAAATACATCCGTAGAAGTCGAAAAAATTGAATGTGTTGACGGAAGCTGGATGATAGTAAATCGTGGGCTTAAAATAAAAGAATGCCCTGAAATGCATACTGCAGAAAGTACCACAGGACAAAACAAACAAGGTTCAGATTCTGCTGATACGCAAGTGCAAAAAAGCGATACTGATTTCTCGAAAAACATTGATGATTCTAACCCCAGTTCTGATACGGAGGCTGTAATTGTACCTGTCTCTGACCCAATAAAAAAAAATACGGGTGAAGAAAAAGAGCCAGAAGATACAACCCCCACACCTACACCAACAGAACTTGTGACCACATGTTTTCCTCCATTTAAAGAAGTTAATGGAGAGTGTGTGCTTGCTGATACCGAAGGCAAAGAGCCAGACGAAGTAAATGAAAATAGACAAAGTTATTCTTGTGATTTGGGAAATGGTGAAACTCTAGGTGCGGCTGATTATGTCTGCAATGATGATGGAAGTATTGGATACTGTGAATATGTAAGTGAAGGTAACTATGAATACAAAACCTATTATTGTCCAGAGGGTTTGTGGTGTGGCTTGGATGCAAATACAAAAGGTGATTTGTCTTCAAAATATAATTTGGATCAGACAAATAAGGGGACTTGCCAGTCATGTAATCCACCTTATAAGGTGATAGAAGGATTTTGTATCTTAGAAGATAAAGAAAAAAGGGAACAAAAAACTTGTTCTGTAAGTGATTCAGATGGATTTAATGCAGGAAATTTGGGAGGAGCTGACTATTTGTGTAGCAAGGATCTGGGATCCTATGGTTATTGTGATTTTGGAGATGGTAGTGCAAAATTCATAACGGCTCAGTGTTCGAACAATAAATGTAAATACTCTAATACTGACGCGAATGGAAATTATATTAATGATTTCGAAAACATTTATACAGATCCGTGTTCTGGTGATCCTATTGGTGGACAGGGATCGGTACTTTCCAAATTATTCACTCCTATATCTGCACAGGAAACAGATATAAATGAAGTCAGAAACGATCTTGAGAATGGTTTTGTATCATCTGGGTATTATGAAGTTATAGTTGATGATACCGCACAAAAATCTTTTGAAGTATATGAACAAACTTATGTTTTGTTTTTCTACGATACGAAT
>CAYSKC010000003.1:14064-15790 GCA_964431615.1 uncultured Candidatus Saccharibacteria bacterium | reverse complement strand
GTGATGTATAACGAAGGTGGTTATTATGTTGATCAAGTTAAATTTCCCGGTTATTTCGAAGGAAAAGGATTGTTTACATTCCAAGTTGATAGCGTCAATTCATATGGTTGGGTGGGAGGTGTACCATCAGAGATAGTAATAATGGTTGACTCTTATCTTCAATTTCCTGTACACCTAATAATGGGAAATTCATACGTTGTTTTTATCTACGAGATAAATGGTCAATATATAGGTGATTCAATGTCTATAACAGATATGAAGATATTGGAAGTAATAGACAATAACTTTCCAGATGTGGGCTACAACAAATTTGCCCCGTTTGTTTATAAATTGAAATTGGCTGGAATAATCAAGGGATACTCAGATGGAACATATAGATTGAATAATAATGTAACCCGAGGAGAATTTTCGGTTTTTTTGGTTAATTCCTTAAATATACCAATTGATACATCTGGAGATAGATTTCCTGATGTGGATGAATCTTCTAATTTTTTTCCATATATCCAGACACTCAAAAACAAGGAAATAGTAAATGGATTCAGTGATGGTTATTATCACTCTGAGAGATCAATAACTAGGGGAGAAATAGCAAAAATGGTTGATGTTGGCCTAACAAAAGCAGATAAGCCTATTACACCATCAGCAAGCAATACATACTTTACTGATGTACCTATTGATAATGTATTTTATGAAAATATTTATAGATTAGCTGGAGCTAAAATAATGATTGGGTATTCTGATGGAACTTTCAGACCTTCAAACTTTGTCACTAGAGCAGAATTATCAAAAGTCATATGGAGTTGTATGAATTATCCGTATGTCGAATGTGGAATTGATTAATTTTTCAAAAAATATACTGATGAAAAAAGTTAAGTTGGAAAAAGAAGACATTCAAAAACTTGCAAACAATATCAGATTGAGAATTGAAGAAGATGATATTGAGTGGTACAAAGGACAACTTGAAAAGGTATTGAGTTATTTGGAAGTTTTTGATGAGATTGATACTGAAACAATAGAGCAGACGAGTCAAGTAACAGGGCTTAAAAATGTATTTAGAGAAGATGTGGTTGAACCTTCTTTCGGTTATGAGCAGGTCTTTTTGAATCGAAAAGATCATGATGGATATTTTGTTGTAAATAAAGTTATTTAAAAAACATGGACATTACAAAATTAACTGTCAAACAAGCCAATAAAGATCTTTGCCAAAAAAAATATTCAGCAATAGAACTTTTGGAGGAAACTTTTAAGAGAATTGAAACTGTTGACGAAAAAATCAAAGCCTTTGTGGGTTTAACTAAAGATATTGCAAAAAAATCAGCTCAGACGTTTGATAATGGAAAAAAGAGTGAAAGTTTGATCGCAGGAATACCGGGATCTCTCAAGGATCTTTTCAATATGGTTGGATCCAATACAACAGGAAGTGCCAATATGCTAAAAAACTTTCAATCGCCATACAATTCAACTGTTGCAGACAGGATTCTCAAAGCAGGTGGTGTTGTGATTGGAAAAACGAATATGGATGCATTTGCACATGGATCAAGTACAGAAAAATCGGATTTTTTTGTGACACATAATCCATGGGATCCAACACGGCTTCCAGGTGGATCAAGTGGTGGGGCTGGAGCGGCAGTTGCCTCAAGTATGGGACTTTGGGCTATTGGGAGTGAAACGGCTGGATCAATCAGACAACCAGCGGTCCAGTCGAGCATGCCTACACCGCACCCGG
>CAYSKC010000003.1:11054-14054 GCA_964431615.1 uncultured Candidatus Saccharibacteria bacterium | reverse complement strand
ACTGGAGTCACTGGTTTGAAGCCAACTTATGGGCGAGTTTCCAGATTTGGTGTTGAGGCTATGGGAGCATCCCTTGATTGTCCAGGACCCTTGTGCAAAAGTGCAGAGGACTGTGCTATTCTCCTCCAAGTTTTGGCTGGCAAAGATCCAAAAGATGCAACTACCTCTCAAAATTTGGTGGAAAATTATTTCGAAAATTTAAATTCTGATATCAAGGGTCTCAAGATTGGACTTCCAAGACAGTATTTTGATGAAAAGGAAATCGAGAGTGAGGTTCTTGAAAAAGTCATGGATGCTGTAAAAGAATTTGAAAAGCTTGGAGCAGTTGTAGAAGAAATGGATCTGATGGAACCGAAGTATGCAGTCGCGGTATATACAGTTATTTGTCGAAGTGAGGTATCTTCGAATCTTGCACGATACGACGGAATCAGGTATGGATACAAAAGTGACAAACAGGCGGAGTCAATAATAGATCAATATATAAACAATAGAAGCGAATCATTCGGAAAAGAAGCAAAACAGAGATCGATAACTGGTGCATATGCTTTATCTGCTGGTTTGTCTGGTGAATATTATCAAAAGGCCCAAAAGGTTCGGACACTTGTTCGAAAAGATTTGGAGGATGCATTTAAAACTTATGATGTGATTATTGGTCCAACCACTCCTTCAACAGCATTGAAAATTGGTGCAACAGAGGGGAATCCTCTTTTTGGAGAGATTGCAGATAGACTTATTGAGGCAAGTACTATTGCTGGTAATCCTGGAATTAGTGTACCTGTTGGTTTTGACAAAGATGGTTTGCCGGTTGGAATGAATATATTTGCACCGCAGTTTGCAGAACAACTAGTATTGAATTTTGGCTATGCATATCAGCAAGTTACAGATTGGCATATGAAAAGCCCTGTACTTTAATTCTAAATATAAAAAAATGAAAAAATTACTTGGATATTTATTTCTTTTTTCATCTGCAACAGTATATATAACAAGTCCGATTCTAGCTGAAGCTGAATTGACAGATATCGAGGGCAATGTGTTTGAGGAGAATATACGAAATCTGGTTGAAGACAATATAGTATCTGGATATTCTGACAATACTTTCCGACCCAACGAAAATGTAACTCGTGGAGAGCTTGCTGTATTTATAGTCAGAGCATTCAATCTTGAGATTGATACAACTGGAGATCCATTTCCGGATGTTACGCCCGAAAATAAATTTTTTCCCTATATTCAAACTTTGAAAAATTTAAATATCGTCGTAGGTTATTCAGATGGAAAATACAAACCAGATGAATTTGTCACAAGAGGTACTGTATCCAAATATATTATAGCGGCTTACAATCCTGATTTTGATTCTAGCAAAACATATTTGCATGGTTTTTTGGATATTGTAGGGAATAGATTTGAGCCCTATATTGCGTATCTTTCTTCTCTTGAATCCAATGGAACGAGAGTAGTAAGTGGTTATTCTGATGGAACATATAGACCAGAAACAAATATCACAAGAGGTCAGATGTCGAAATTTGTTGATTTGTCGAGAAATGCAACTGAAACCATTCTTGTTGATGCATCAAGTCTTTGTGAAGAAAAGGGCGGGGCTTGGATAGAAAACTCCAAACAGTGTAATGGAATTGAAGAGTCTGTTTGTAGTGAAATGGGAGGAGAATATGATAGTTGTGGATCACCATGTGGAAGGTATTTTGAGGGTTATTGTATTCTTGTTTGTGTTGATGCTTGTTATTTCTAATTGAAAATATATGAAAATAAAAATCGAAAGACCGTCATCAAAACAACCGATCCCAACACATGCAAAGGAAGTATTCAAAGGTGTACTTTTCTCAGTTTTTCAATGGGAACAGGAAATGTTTGATGGATCGATCTCAATTTTTGAAAAAGTTAAGAGGGATGATACAGTTATCACACTTCCAATAACAAAAGAAGGAAAGATTATTCTCACTCTTCAAGAGCAACCAGGGAAGATAGAATCCTTTGTAGGACTTGCTGGTGGAAGATTTGTTGATAGTCAGGAGGATCCAGTCGATGCAGCAAAAAGAGAACTTCGAGAAGAAACAGGATATGACTCTACAGAACTTGAATTGTTTAAGGCATATCAACCAATCAACAAAATTGAGTGGGCAATTTATATTTTTATTGCACGTAATTGTGAAAAAGTTGGGAATCCTGAATTGGATGCTGGTGAAAAAATAGAACTCAAATTTGTCGATTACGATGAATTTTTGAAAGAAGCATTAAAGGATAATTTCTATGAATACGAACTGACAGATGAGATTCGAAAAGCCATAATAGATGGAAAAACAGATGAGTTGAGAAAGAGGATTATGAATCCTGATTGATAAACGAATAACGTCTCACCCAGAAGACATTGGCCCGAGACAGACATTTCAAGTCTTGGGGTATAACATAATTATTTAGTCAGTACAACAAAATGGATAAATACAGGCCAGTCATAGGTTTTGAAGTTCATCTTCAACCAAAAACAAATTCAAAAATGTTTTGTGGATGCAATGCAAAGTATTTTGGAGAGAAACCAAACACACATACCTGTCCTGTCTGTCTCGGGCTTCCAGGTGCTCTTCCAGTTCCAAACAAGGCATCACTTGACAAATGCATTCTGCTGTCACTGGCACTTAACTGTTTTATAAATAAAGAAACAAAGTTTGATCGAAAAAATTATTTCTATCCCGATCTTCCAAAAGGATACCAAATTTCTCAATACGACAAACCGGTTGGACATGGTGGTTTTATTGAATTTGATCTAAATGGAGATTCAAAAAGAATAAGAATTACAAGGGTTCATCAAGAGGAGGATACTGCCAAAAGTATTCACGAAAATGACAAAACTCTAATTGATTTCAATAAATCTGGGCTACCATTGATCGAGATCGTCACCGAACCTGATTTTGAATCAATTGATGAAATTGAAAAATTTGCAAAGAGACTTAGGCAAATCGTGAGATATCTTGATATTAGTGATGCTGATAT
>CAYSKC010000003.1:7610-11044 GCA_964431615.1 uncultured Candidatus Saccharibacteria bacterium | reverse complement strand
GACAGATGAGATATGAGCTCAACATGTCACTCAAGAAACCGGGTGAAACTGGACTTCCAGATTATAAAGTCGAAGTGAAAAATATCGCATCAATTTCTGTATTGAAGAAAGTGGTTGAATATGAATACAAAAGACAGTCAGATCTTCTGGATAAGGGTGAAAAACCTGTTCAAGAAACGAGGGGGATACGTGATATGTCTGGTGAGACATATAGCCAGAGAGTGAAAGAGGGGGCAGAAGATTATAGATATTTTCCTGAACCCGATATACCTCCAATCGAAATTGATGAAAAATGGCAGATGGAAGTGGCAGCAAAGTTAATTGAACTTCCTCAAGAGAAAAAGAATAGATATATGAAAGAATATAAAATTGATCCAGATTCAGCTGAAGTACTTGTGAGTGCAAAAACACGTGCAATGTTTTTTGAAAAATGTATTGAAGCCATGTCACAGAACGAAAATTTGATTGAGGATGCGAGAAGTATCTCAAAACTCATCTTAGGGGATTTGGCGAGGCTTATGAAGATTTCCAAAACAAGGTTTGTTGATCTCAAAATTGAGCCTTCGGATTTAGTAGAACTAGTGATAGCTATTCGAAACGGAAGAATTACTGGGACAATTGCAAAGCAAGTATTGGAAGAAGCGTTCAAAACAGGCACATCTGCCGAGAAAATTATAAAAGAAAAGAATCTTGAAGTAGTGTCTGATTCCGGTGAGATTGAAAAAATAGTGGACGAAGTCATCAAATCCAATCCTGATGCAGTAGAAAGTGTCAAAAAAAATCCGAATGCAATCAAATATTTGGTTGGACAAGTTATGAAGGCTTCAAAAGGTAAGGCAAATCCAAGTATTGCTGAGGAAATACTTTCAAAAAAACTTCGATAATATGTTACATAAAATAATATTAGCCTCGTCATCTCCAAGACGAAAAATGCTTCTCACAAAACTTGGTGTTGAGTTTGAGATTTTAGCTCCTGATATCGATGAGTCAATTCGTGCAGGTGAATTGGCATCAGTATATGTCCACCGCCTTGCAGTGGAGAAAGCCACTGCGGTTGCAAACACTAGTGATCCAGACGCAATTATTATTGCAGGAGATACTGCAGTCGAATTTGAGGGAAAGATTATTGGAAAGATTACTGATCGCGAAGAAGTTATTCAAACAATTCTCTCTTATCAAAATAAACCCCAGTATCTAAGAGGTGGTTTTGTAGTTGTAAAAGATGGAGTAGTCTACGAATCGGGAGTTGTAACCTCAACAGTTGAATTTAGAACTTTGACAAGACATGAAATTAATGATTATTTGGAAAAATATAACTGGCAGGATAAAGCAGGGGGATATGCAATTCAAGAGGGAGCGAAACCGTTTGTAAAATACATAGAAGGTTCACATTCAAATATTATTGGACTTCCACTCGTACAAATTGCTGCTTGTCTTTTGGATTTTAATATAAAAATTAACTTGACATTGAAGAAATTGATAGAAGATGATATTTGTTATCTTGCCTAAATAAAAATTGAAAAATTTGGTTGTGCCCACATAAGAAATACTGTGAAATAAGGAATATTTACAAACTTAAAAAAAAATTACTTATAAATAAATTGTTATGCTTTTATCTAGTAAAAAATTAAAAATAATTTTCTTAGCAACTGCATTTCTAGTATCTTTGACATTTGTTAATGCTCAAGAATATTCCGATCCATTATCGGGTTTGTGTGAATCTCATTTTAGTGATGTGGCTGATTCATTATTGGAGTGTAGTCATATTGAACTTCTAAGGTCAAAGAATATCGTTAGTGGGTATTCAGATGGTTTATATCATCCTGATTATAATCTCACAAGGGGTCAGTTAGCGAAGATAATTGTTGACTCATTTGGGCTTACAGAAGCGCAAAATGTGGCAGATTTCCCTGATGTTGGTTCCACAAATAAGTTTTATAAATACTTTAGGATTCTAAGAAGTCGGGGAATTGTAAATGGTTACTCGGATGGTCTTTATAGACCAGACGATCCCGTGACTAGAAGTCAGTTTATGAGATTTGTTGTTGGTGCTGGGCGAATTGTGAATTCTGGTTATTATACTTATACTTACTCAGACACAAGGTATCCTGATGTACAACTAGACAATAAATTTTATGAATTTATCAATCTTCTCGAATTAAAAGGTCTGGGACTAAATACATGGACATCTTCTCTTTTTGAACCTGAAAAAAGCATAACAAGAAAAGAGGCGGCATTTGTCCTTGCCAAAAACATGGTTTATATAGAGTGTATTGATAATGGTGGTAATTGGGGGGGGGATATGTTCAATGCCATATACAGATGCGGGGAAGCCTTGTGGAAATGGTTTTGAGTGTAATGGTGGACTTTGTTATATTGATGTATATGGTAGTGAATATACCGAAGGATAGATGAATGGTACTGAAGATGTCGCTGGTAGATGTGTTGAAGAATCACATTTTATAGCGTGTTTTAAAAGAGTTGAGAATTATAGAGCAGGAATAGGTATTTGTGTTGATTGACAGATTATTAATATTGAGACGAATTGTTCTTCAGTATATTCAAAATAAAACATGTCCTTGAATATATACTATTTTATAATGCTAACTCAAATACTTAGAAACGGACAAATAAATTTACTCGCAAATATCCGGAAAAAATGGATATTATGTTGTTGTTTTTGTTGAGATCATAGAAGGTAAGGATGGATCTTTAAAATTGAAATTAAAGAAATTGGTAAATGCTAATCAGGGATGGTTTTGAACTAAATACTGGCAGAGTGGAGAGAATCAAATTGATATTGATATCAAAAAGGGTCGGGTATTTAAAGTTGATTCTATCGATGAGTTTAAGAAAAAAATATTGAAATGAAAATTTTGTATACAATAACCTTCCAAAAAGATTTCAAGAAATTAGAATGGAGACTACAAGAGGAAGCAATACGATTTACGTTTCAGATATCCAAAGAGTTTACTGCTTCGAAAGATAGGGAAACATGATGAAACACTCAGAAATTGATAGATAACTGATTTGTATGCCGAAAAACTGATAAAAATGCTATAATCTAGCTGCAATAACGGTCCAATAGATTCGGAATTGTCAACCATTCTCTTGGATTAGTTTAAATTATTAGAACAAAAAATATGGATTTATCCAAAATGACAAAGAAGGAAGTAATTGAAACCTTCCGAACTTCTGAGATCGATACGGGTTCTCCTCAGGTACAGATAGCAATCCTCACTCGTGAGATCAATATTCTTGTTGAACATTTAAAAAAACACGGCAAGGATAAACATTCTAGAAGAGGACTTCTGGGGATGGTAGGCAAGAGAAGGAGATTGTTCAAATACCTCGAGGATTTTGAGGGAAAAAAGTCAGTTCTAAAACTCAAGAAAGAACTCAGTTTGGATTAAACATTCTGAATATTAAGAGTC
>CAYSKC010000003.1:1067-7600 GCA_964431615.1 uncultured Candidatus Saccharibacteria bacterium | reverse complement strand
GGACTCTTTTTTTTTACTTCTTCATCTTTTTCTCTTTACAATTTATGATTAGATATGGATGAAATTATTTGGAAAAAAAATATTGAAGAAAAGGAGGAAAGTGTTGAGACCAAAAGGCGAATATTTAAGTACAAATCAAAAAGTATTGGAAGATTTGTACTTTTGCTTTTTTTTGTTTTCTTGAGTCTATTCATCTGGTGGTATATGCACAAAAAAAGTGCTTGGGTTTTTACATATTCTGAGTATGAGGGTATTGTGAATCTTGAAAAGAGTGTTTTGGATAATTCTATCAGTAGTTTTTTTGGACTAGAAATGGCAAAGGTCAACCCCAATGAATTGGAAGAAAAACTTATGTATGACTATATAGAAATTAGTGGAGTACATGCAGAAAAACGCTTTCCAAACACAATAGTTTTCTATGTTGAAGAAAAAAATCCGCAGATCAATTATCTCAATTTTACAGGGATATACATAATTGATCGTGATGGGGAAGTACTCAGAGCAAATACTACAGAGAATTCATATGAGTTTTCTGTAGAAGACTACGACCTTTCGAGAGGTATGGGGAGCCCGAACGCAGAATATGTGGAGGATAGAATTTATGCAAGCCTTTCAGAAGAGGAAATGACAGATTTTGATTTTGAGACTTTTGATCAAGCACAGAAAGAAAAGGTCTTGGAGGAGATAAGCAGTGAAAGAAAAACTAAATTGGTAAGTATTTTGGAAAATAGAAAAAATGAATTTGGGAAATATGTGTATTCAAAATATCCAGTCATATACGGTTGGGATGAAAAAGAATATTCTCCTGGGGAGTTTGTTGATCAAGAATGGCTTGTTTTTGTAAGGGATGCGTATGATAAGTTTGAAGAGGTTTCAGAATACAAAATTGAAAATGCTTTGTGGGATGGTGACCAAAGACTAATTTTCTCTGTCAATATTGATACTGAGATTGTTTTATTTCCAAACAGAGATTTGGAGGAGCAAATAGAGGATTTTGTTTTGATTTGTGATCAAATAGGTGGTGTGAATAGAATCAAAAGCATCGATTTGAGTAGTCACAATGTTTTAGTTGAGTATAGATGAAGGTGTACAATATGGTGAGGTTTCAATTTGCATAATGTCAGTATATAATTGCAAAATTGTAAACATTCGTTTTCAATATATTGCCCAATTCGTTCAATTAATCTATACTTTATTGGCGAAACTAATTATTTAAAAGATTTATAAAGATGGCGAATAATATTGTTGTAGGATTAGACGTTGGATCAAGCAAAGTCTGCACAACTATTGCATCTATCGAAGAAGGAAAAGAACCACAAGTTATTGGTGTTGCTGCATACCCAAGTAAGGGCATGAAAAAAGGTGTGATTGTGAATATAGAAAGTGCTATTGATTCTATTGCGGCATCACTTGAGGCTGCAGAGAGAATGGCCGGTCTCACGGTATCTTCTGTCTATGTATCTATCAATGGAAAACATATTACCAGTACAAATAATCGTGGAGTTGTAGCTGTAGCACAGGATGAAATTGTCACAGATGATGTATTTCGGGCAATTGAAAGTGCAAGAACAGTATCAATCCCTCCTTCTAGAGAAATTTTGCACGTTATACCGAGAGAGTTTTCGGTTGATACTCAACCAGGAATCAAAGACCCAGTTGGGATGACTGGTACACGATTGGAAGTAGATGCACATATAATCTCTGCAACTTCAACTTCTTTGCACAATTTAGTAAAAGTTGTTCAGCAACTCGGTTTGAAGGTAGATGACATAGTTTTCTCGGGGTGGGCAGCGTCGAACGCTGTTTTGACTAATACCGAAAAGGAGCTTGGAGTAATGCTTTTGGATATAGGAGGTGGAACGACCTCAATCACTACTTTTCAAGAAGATGCGATTACATATAGTGGTTCTGTTCCATTTGGTGGATCAAATATAACCTCCGATCTGGCGATAGGGCTTAGAGTTTCCATTGAAGATGCAGAACGAATCAAGATAAATGCAGATCATTTGATAAAGGCGAGTCGACAAAAACCAAACGAAGAGAATGAAAAAGAGAAAGAAAAGAGAAATACAGATCTCATAGATATTACGGAGTTGAATGTTGAGGGAACAAAAACTGTTTCAAAAAAATTGTTTGATGAGATAATTGAGGCCCGAATGGGTGAAATTTTTGATCTTGTACTATCTCAAGTTGAACAATCAAGAAATGAAGCAAGACTTCCTGCAGGGGTGGTGATAACAGGAGGTAGTGCTTTGATACCTGGAATTACAAATATCGCAAAAAAAATCTTTGGAGTACCAGCGAGGATAGGTTATCCAAATGCACTTGGAGGTCTTGTAGATGAAATGAATAGTCCTTCGTATGCAGTAAGTCAGGGCTTGATTTTGTATGGATCTCAGGATGAGGGACTTACTCAAAGTGGTGGGAGTCTTCTGGCTTCAAAAGTGAAAACTGGAAATATTTTTGCCGGAATTACAAAGTGGATCAAGAATTTATTGCCTTAATAATATTGAAATACTTGTATTTTTCGGGTAGAGTGAATTTGTAATATTTTGCACAAAATATTAACTGCTTTTTTCCCAAATTTTTTGGATTTTGTTTTTATTGAATTTATAATATTTTTTCTATGTTAGTCAAACCTCAAACAACAAGTTCGGCAAAAATAAAAGTGGTTGGTGTTGGTGGTGGTGGTGGAAATGCAATCAACAATATGATTGGAAGCTATGATGCAAATGATGTTGAATTTATAACTGTCAATACTGATGCTCAGGCATTGGGTCTTTCAAAAGCCGATGTCAAACTGAAAATAGGTGAAGAGGTTACAAGGGGGCTAGGTAGCGGAGGAAGTCCAACAATTGGTCGCAAGGCAGCAGAAGAGAGTGTTGATATGATACATGAACATTTGGCAGGTGCAGATATGGTATTTATTACCGCTGGTATGGGTGGAGGGACAGGAACTGGAGCTTCTCCAATTATTGCTAGTGTTGCAAAAAACTTGGGTGCATTGACTGTTGGTGTTGTCACAAAGCCATTTAGTTTTGAAGGAAAGAAAAGAATGGATGCTGCATTAGCAGGGATTGAGGAATTGAAAAGCAAAGTCGATACATTGATAGTTGTGCCAAACCAGAGACTTCTAGAAGTAATTCAAGAAAACATTTCTTTTATTGAGGCTATGAAAAGGGTTGATGATGTACTTGCACAAGCAGTGCTGAGTATATCGGATCTTGTAAATCAAGCAGGCATGATCAATGTCGACTTTGCTGATGTCAAATCAATTATGACAGACGCAGGTACGGCACTTATGGGTATTGGAAAATCAAGTGGTGAAAATAGAGCAAAAGAAGCGGCCCTAATGGCTGTCACAAGCCCACTTTTGGAACTTTCTATTCAGGGTGCAACTGGTGTTCTGTTCAATATAGTAGGCGGAAATGATCTTTCGATGACTGAGGTAGATGAGGCTTCCAAGTTTATCTATGAAGCAGTCGATCCATCTGCAAATATAATATTTGGGGCAAGTATTGATCCGGAAATGAATGACGAGATACGAATAACAGTGCTTGCTACTGGATTTGATTCTGATTTGAGAACATTAAATAGATCTACAGATTCAATCCAAAGACGGGAAGTCAATTTAGATGATGACAAAGAAGAAGTGTTTGATGCACCACCAATTACAGATGAGGATGAGGATGATTTGGATACTCCAAGTTTTATGAGAAGAAGAAAAACGTACTAAATAAAACTAAAAACGGCTAGAAACTCGAAACTAAAAAGAAACTCCAAACACTAATTTTAAGTTATTAATAATTATTGTAAAGATTAAAATTTTTGGAGAAGAAAAAAATGACAATAGGACCGATTTCATATCCCGAAGGAATGGCAGTTGATACGTGGCATAATCAAGCGGACTCAAGAGGAAATCCCAATCCTGCTTATTCAACTGGTGTTGATTTAGCTCATAGTGGATACACGCCTAATATAAGAAACTTAAATACTTATGAAAGTGGGAGACCGAGTACTGCCCATGGAAATTTTTTAGGGTGGTTTTCTCAAACTTTGTTGGATGATCCACAAAAGGCAGCTTTGATATGGGCCGAAGCCCTAAATAATTTGAGTGGAAAAAAAAGTTGGAATCTAGTACCTGGTGCAGAAAAATTGCTAGATCAGTTAGGTAGTCCTGGAATAATAGCTGACTTAGTTCGAAATCATCCGGAGCCTGCAAGAGTTGCTCATGCATTACTTTCTCAGCGACCAGCTCTTGCTGGATTAACACAAGAAAATCCTTTTAATAACTATGTTTATATGATACCGAATCCTACTGGGACTCAAACTCTAAAAGAATACTTAATGAGTTTTGCTGGTAATCAGGGACATAACTAATGCTTTGAATTCTCCCCCAAAGTGATCAATATATGACCAATGTGTTTTTCACTTCAGACTTTTAATTTTGGATTTGTAAATAGTTAGTTTTCAATCCTTTATCTTTTTAATAATCTTTTTACCCATTTTTCTAAACCATTTGCTGCACTGTTGATATTTACATGAAAACCCAAATTATTTTCGGGAGGAAGAAGATGTGAATAATCCACTCTGGTCCCATATGGTAAATTAGGTTCATCTGGAACCGGGAGGTCAGGGTTCCACAAACTACACTTGGTACGTTCAAGGCACCTTTGACATGGGCTAGAATTAAGTCCAGTAACAGTTCCCATCCCTCTATCCAAATATGTCTGTCCATCCTCAGTATAGGTTCCATCAAGAATCGAAGCTTTCATTTTATTTACTTCTGAGGAGGTTGCTGGGCGAACCATGGTGTGGTTTTTTTTATCATATACATTCCATGGGCCGTGTTGACTAATAACATTTAAAGCCAGCTGTGGAGACCACCTTCCATCTTGTTCCACCCCCTGATTTCGTATATGTTCAAGAATTTCAGGTATTGGACAAGCAAGTTTTCCACCAGTTTGTTTATCAACAGGAACAGCCTTTGAGAGGTATTTAAGATTTGTTTCTACAGACTGTGTTGGTCCTACAGAGAAGCCACTATCTTTGGTATCTCCAGAAAACATACCATATACTGTTTTCGGGGGGGGGGGTACGGGTTTCATTGTATTCATTGTAAATTGGTAAAAAATTAGTCAAGATTTTAGTCTACTGGATTTGCAATTACCACAAGTCTATTTCCATTATTTCCAGCTGGATAACACGTAAAAAGAGTGAGTGTTTGTTGGTTTGGATTGTTCCCGGTGATAATTGATAGATCATATGGATCAACTATCTTGGTCTTTACAACTTTGTATTTGTATGTGTTTCCTTCCATAGTGATAGTTATTTCATCTCCAACCTTTGTTTTGTTTAGAATGGAGAAAGATGCAGCAACATCTCCAGTTCTTTCATAGTAGTTTCCAGTAGCACTGTGTCCATAAATTACAATATTATTTTTCACATCAGAGATGGGAAGTCCGGTTTTTTCCATATGTGCAAGACCCCCATTGAGAACTTGGTCATAAATTGATTCAACTCCGCTATTGACATTGGCTCGAACTGGTATATCATATAGCTCAAGTGCAGGCAAAGAAATTTTGAAAATTCCTTTGTAGTTCTCGCTTGTAGGGTCTTGTCGCAATGTATTTGTTTCGTAAGCATCACTTTGTAGTTTTTGGAAATATTCTGAACCCGGATTCGAAAGATATGTTTGTTTGGCTGAAATATATTCTTGTGATACAAGGGAAGTAGATCCTTGGTCAAAGTATCCTTTGGATTCTTGGATGTGTTCTGTAATAGCTGGTATAATTTGGACCGAAAGTAAGTTGAGACCATAAAGAATCAATATACCAGGTATGATAGTTCCAGCTAGTTTTGAGGATGTAAGTATATATTTGAGATCATTTTTTAGACCTTGGATAATTTTCCAAACGGTCAAGGGTTCTCGTTGAAGCTCAAAAACAACAGTATCACGATTTCGGGAAAAATATTGTCTAGTAGACGAATAATCAGCTTTTTGGTATGAATAAAGACTCATTATGTAACAGTAAAATTAGTTATGTTGTGTGACAATTGCGCAATATACGTTTATAGTTTAGATAATAATTGATTTATTTTCAAGTTTTTCTATTAATTTTTCATCAGTGGCAATCAGTAAAGAAGCAAAAGATAGTGTTCAAGAACTAATCGAAGTTGGGGCAGATCAAGGTTACCTCACTCAAGATGAAGTTTTAGAAGTATTTCCAAATATTGAGAATGATCTTCCTCTTTTGGAGTTTATCATCAATCAGTTTCAGGATTCTGATATCGAAATAATTGAACCAGTATTGTTTGATGAAGGGGAGCAAAGAAACGTCAGACGAGGTATAACTTTTGAACAAAAAATTGATATCCTCAAAAAAATCAGATCGCATATTTCGACTGATCCAGTTCGTGCTTATTTACATGAAATTGGTAGAATTCCGCTTTTGAATGCAGAGGAAGAAATAATTTTGGCAAAGAGAATTGAAAGGGGAGATTTGGAATCAAAAGATTTGCTTGCAACCGCA
>CAYSKC010000003.1:0-1057 GCA_964431615.1 uncultured Candidatus Saccharibacteria bacterium | reverse complement strand
GATTCAAATTCTCGACCTATGCTACGTGGTGGATTAGACAGGCTATCACAAGAGCTATTGCTGATCATGCAAGGACAATCCGTGTACCCGTCCACATGATCGAAACTATAAATAAATACAGCAAAGTCCAAAGTCAACTTGCAGCAAAATTGGGTAGAAGACCAACTCCTGACGAGATCGCCAAAGAAATGGATTTGGATGTAAACAAAATTCACGATATTGTCCGTATTTCGCAAAGACCTGCTTCACTTGAATCACCAATTGGTGAGGAGAAAGACAGTAAACTTGGAGATATTATTCCTGATGAATATTCGGTTTCTCCATCGGAAAATGCAACATGGGCGTTTTTGAAAAATCAGATAGCAGAGATTTTGGATGGTCTGACAGATAGAGAGAGAAAGGTGCTTGAACTTCGTTTCGGACTCAAAGATGGAGTTGCAAGAACTTTGGAAGAAGTAGGACATGAATTTCGTGTAACTAGAGAAAGAATAAGGCAAATTGAGGCGAAGGCCCTGAAACGACTTAAAAGTGAGGATGTAGTCAAGAAACTTCGTGACTATTTACATTAAAATTCAACAGTACATATAAATATTCAATCATGTTTTCAAAACAAATCAGATTGGAATTGAAAACAACTTATGTGTTGATTGCGATCAATTTTCTGATTTTTGTTTTTTCGAATCTAATCAGTCTTCTTCCAGTAACCGAAGAAAGTGCTTTCATTCTGGGTGGCAGTTTTCTTGCAGGAATTTTGAACGGGGAAGTTTGGAGACTGATTACAGCCAATTTCCTTCAGATAAATTTGTTTCACCTAGCATTCAATATGTTTGCCCTCTATCATTATGGACTATTTATTGAACAGTTTTATTCAGGGAGAAAATTATTTACTATCTATATATTGAGTGGGATAAGTGGAACGCTATTGTCTCTTCTTTATTTCAACAGTATTACTTTTGGAGCATCAGCTTCTATTTGGGGGCTTGTTGGTGTAATGGTTGGCGAGTCGATTCAAATAAATACATATTCTCCAAGACTTCCTATTGATATCAAGTCTCAA
>CAYSKC010000002.1:26875-27444 GCA_964431615.1 uncultured Candidatus Saccharibacteria bacterium | reverse complement strand
GTTTGTTCTAGCGGTAATCGTTTTTTTTGTCTTCTCGGTTATACTTTATCCGTCCTATAAATCTGAAGTATCAATTTTTAGAAAATTTGACTTTCTTTTCTTATTTGTATTGATTTTTTTAGTTTTATCAAGATTTTTGGCTTTACATGAAGTATTCGCTGGATTCTGGCCAGGATGGAGCACGAAGATTTTTGAAAATACGGGTGATACACTTGTGTTCTCATCAAAACTTCCTTGGATATTTTTTGCTTTTGGAGATGGTAATTTTCACATAGAACCAGTATTTTTGCTTGGTTTTTGTTCTCTTTTTATTGTTTGGTTGTTATTTAAAAGAAGAGTATCTATGGGGTTGGATTTTTTAAATCAATTTTCATATGCATTGTTTTTTTCGTATTCTTTATTGATATTTTTTCAAATAATTACGGGAGTTAATTACCTATATGGGGTTATTGATTTTTTTAATTTTGGAGGTATGTTATCGCAATTAATCCTGCATTTTATTATTTTATTGTTCTTTTTGGTATTAAAAGTTTTATTCTGCCATTGTTCACAATTTCAGGCTTTGATTC
>CAYSKC010000002.1:23825-26865 GCA_964431615.1 uncultured Candidatus Saccharibacteria bacterium | reverse complement strand
GTTTTATCAAGGAAAAATTATTTTACCGTAGTATTAATTCTCGGATGGGGAATTCTGGGTTTATTGGCAAACTTCATTGATCATATTTTCGAGTTGAATTGGTTATTTGCAAGGTTTAATTATATTGAAGTAGGGCTATTTACAATCATTGGTGTTATAGAAATTATGTATATATCCTTGAAAATAAGCTTAAAAGAGCCTGTAAATTATATTCCTCAGGAAATCATTAATTCAATATCCGCTCCAGTAAAGGGAAACAGAGTTTTTGCCGACTGGAAATCGAAAAAGAAGTGACAAAAATGGTCTTAAAGAAAAAACTATTCCTGGTTTTATTCGTTTTATTATTTGATCAGTTGATAAAAAGGGTTGTTTTGATTTTTGATTTACATTATTTAATAAATTCAGGTATTAGCTTTGGTTTTTTTAGAGATGAAGTTTTTATTTTTCTTTTGCATCTTCTAATTCTTCTGGTTTTATTATTTGTAGTTTTAAAATATAAAATTAAAAGAAAAGGTATTTTGTTAATTTTTGCAGGAGGATTGTCAAATTTTATTGACAGGTTATTGTATGGAGGTGTCTTTGATTTTATCCACATATTATTTTTCCCATGGTTTAACTTCGCGGATATCTTTATTACGGTTGGGATTTTGTGGTATTTATTTGATATGATTAATAAGAAAGAGAATAGATAAATATTGTCTTTTATTATTCAAATTTTGAGAAAAAAAACACTAATTGCTGATAAAAATATTGCAGGGAAGAGGTTGGATATCATTATTCCTTTCATGGATTCGTCAATGAGTAGAAGTAATGTAAAAAAACTTATAGAAAGTAATTTGGTTTTGGTGAATGGGATTGTCCAATATCGTGCAAACTATGTTGTGAAAGCCGGTGATATTGTAGAATATGAAATATTGGAGGGAAGGGAAGAAGAAGCAATAATTCCAGAAGACATTCCTCTTGAAGTAATATATGAGGACGAAGATTTGATTGCAATTAATAAGCCCGAGGGTATGGTTGTACATCCAGCGACGGGAAATTGGAGTGGAACAGTCATAAATGCTTTGATGTATAGATATCAGACTTTGCACAATGTAGGAAATCAGATAAGATCTGGACTTATTCATAGAATTGACAAAGATACGTCGGGACTACTTCTTATTGGAAAGACAAACAAAGGTTTGTGGTATTACTCAAAACTTTTTGCTGAGAGGAAGGTTCAAAAAGAGTACTTAGCTTTGGTCGGAGGTGTAATATCAAAACAATTTGAACAGACTAGAATAGAGAATGTCCGAACATATATATCAAGGCATACCAAAGACAGAAAAAAAATGATGGTTTTAAGACTAGATTCTTCAAGGCTTCCTCGAGATGCGAGAATGGC
Source organism: uncultured Candidatus Saccharibacteria bacterium (assembly GCA_964431615.1). Lineage (GTDB taxonomy): Bacteria > Patescibacteriota > Dojkabacteria > B142 > WJKM01 > CAYSKC01. Next base: position 25,481 of record CAYSKC010000002.1, on the reverse strand, counting down.
AAATACATATTTGAAATTGTTGAAATCAAATAATCATTATCATCTTATTTCTGCAAAACCAAAGACTGGAAGAACTCATCAAATACGTGTACATCTAAATTTTCTTGGTTTACCGATAATTGGCGATAAGGTATATGGTGGACAAAAAGGTGAAAGACTTATGCTTCATGCCTTTCGGATATCTCTGAAAAAATTAGATGGAGAGGATATTGTAATTGAGGCAAAACCGAGTAACAAATTTCAAAAAATACTTGAGAGTTATAATTTGAACATATTCAGATAATACAGATGAATAAGGATAAAGAAAAAAATATAAAAGCCAGCGAGTTTTTTAATAAAATTAAGGGAAAATTATTTAAAAAAGATAAAGCAAAAAATGGGAAAAGTCTCTGGTTTTGGAGGATTCTTATCTTTTTTATTGTGATCATTGTTTCCCTTCCTTTTTGGCTTACTTTGTATACATATGTCACACTGTCAAAAATTGAATTTGAAGATATTACTAGTGTTAGGAAAATTCCAGAAAATAGAGATGGAAATAAATTTATCTTGCTTTTGGTTGGTACAGACGAAGATGTTTCAGGGCGTTCATTTATTGATTTTATTTCAATTATTGAGTTTGAATTTCAAAGGAAGGAAATTAGGGTATTAAATCTTAATCCCAAATTTGCACCATATTTTATTTCAGAAAGTGAAAATTTGACTTTTAAAAATCTGATTGCAACTGATGAGAGTTTTGAAGGTTTGAGAGGAGTCGATTTTTTGATTGATCGAGTAGAGAGATTTTCTGCAATTCGTATTGATAGCTATATTCTAATATCAAAAGAAGATTTTTCTGAGATTTTTGGTGATTTGGGTTCTATCAAGATTGTCTCGCAAAGCGATGTTGAAGATCCAGATCTCTCGTTGGATTTTAGTATTAATAAAGGGGAAAATAATGTTGACATGAGTAGTTTTATTGCTTTTATTGCTGCTGATTCAAATGGTCAAAATGATAAATTGGCGAGACAACTGTCTGCTTTTGAATCTTTTGTCTCACAGTCAAAATTTTTCCGACTGGTTTACGCTTTTGTATCAAAAAGTGAGAAAGTTTCCGAAAGTATTAAAACAAATTTAACAATCTATGATTTCTCAAAACTATGGGTGTGGACGAGATTAAGTAAGCCCAGTATGATAGTAGGATATATAGAAAGTCATCCAGTTTATGTTCTTGATACAGGATTTGGAGAGATTTGGAGACCAGTATATGAAAATATTGATCGTGATATTGTTGATGTTTTTACAAATAAAGATGCAAAAATTGAACAAGCTAAAATTGATGTTCTCAACGGGACTGATATTGGAGGGCTTGCAACTTCTAGGGGAAGGTGGCTTGAGAACAGAGGTCTTCGGGTTGTAGTAACTGGAAATCAGGTGGAAAAGATTGGTCATAATCAACTTTTTGTTGAAAATACTGAAGAGTATAAGTGGACGGTTTATGAGATACAGGAAATTTTAAGAGGTGATGTTGAAATAAAGAATCAAAAATATTCTGGAAGATCAGTAGGTGATCTTGTTTTGGTTTTGGGTGAAAATGAAGTATGGAAATAGAGGTGTATAATATTTTTTACTTATTTATTACGAAGAAAAGTATGTCTGGACACTCAAAATGGGCAAAAA
>CAYSKC010000002.1:23238-23815 GCA_964431615.1 uncultured Candidatus Saccharibacteria bacterium | reverse complement strand
AATGATATGAAAAAAGGAGCTTTGTTTACAAAACTTGCAAAAGCCATCACAATGGCCGCAAGTGAAGGTGGAAGTGATGAATCGATGAATTTTACACTAAGACTTGCAATTGATAATGCAAAAAAAGCGAATATGCCTCTTGTCAATATTGAAAGAGCAATTAATAAAGGGACAGGAGAAGGTAATGAGGCAAATCAAATACACAAAATAGTATATGAAGGAGTTGCGAAAGGAGGTATAGCATTGATCATAATCTGTACTACAGATAATACAAATAGAACTGTCTCAGAAATAAGAAAAATTTTTGATAATTATGGAGCTAGTCTTGGCTCAAGTGGTAGTCAGATCTGGCAATTTGACGAAAAAGGAGTGATTAGGATAAATTCAGCTAAGCTAAAAAAGGCAGAAAAGTTTGGTGCAGAGGACACATATGAACCTGTGAGTGTTGATGAGGTTGAAATGGAAATAATTGATTTGAATGGGGTCGAAGACATTGAAAGGGATGATGATGATGAAGTATCTGTTTATACAAAAAAAGAAAATTTTGCTCAAGTTCATAAAAAAATAGAAGAGACTG
>CAYSKC010000002.1:2996-23228 GCA_964431615.1 uncultured Candidatus Saccharibacteria bacterium | reverse complement strand
AGCAGGAATTCGTTTTCTTTCAAAAGATATGGTGAATGTTGATCCAGAAATAGAACAAAAAGTAATTCATATTGTGGATGAATTAGAAGAACTGGATGATGTTGATGATGTTTATACAAATATGATGTATTCAAACCGATGAAAGTATTAGGAATTGATATTGGTACTGCAATCACAGGATGGTCTGTGGTTGAAAATATTGGATCAAATTATAAGGTGTTTGATTATGGAGTGATAAAAACAACCCCAGATTTTCTGATGTCAGAAAGATTAAGGGTAATTTTTGAATCTATCAATGAAATAATTACAAAATTTAAACCTAATGTTGTTGCAGTTGAAGATCTTTTTTATTTCAAAAATCAAAAAACAGTAATAAAAGTTGGGCAAGCTAGGGGAGTGGTTTTGTTGGCTGGAGCATTAGCTGGATTAGAAGTGATAGATTTTACCCCTTTACAAATTAAGCAAGCGGTGACTGGCTATGGACGAGCTGAAAAAAAACAAGTGCAAGAAATGGTAAGGATGATATTATCATTGAAGGAGATTCCAAAGCCAGATGATGCAGCAGATGCTTTGGCTGTTTCCATATGTTATTTAAATTCTTCAAAAAACATTAGATGATTGGATATTTGAGTGGAAAAATAATGAGAAATGAAAATGGGAAACTTCTTTTGGTATTGGGGCAAATAGGTTATGAGGTGAATACGCCTTATACTGAATTATTGATGGGAAGTGAAATTGATTTATACACTTATACTCATGTTAGAGAAAACGAGATTAGTATTTATGGTTTTCAAAGTTGGGATCAAAAAGAGTTGTTTGAAAAACTATTAACAGTAAATGGAGTTGGTCCAAAATCAGCTTTATCATTACTTACATTAAGAACTGTTGGGGAGATTGTTAATGCAATATTGAAAAATGAGCCATCGATGCTAAAAGTTAGTGGGGTAGGAGTGAAAACTGCACAAAAAATAGTTATTGAGCTAAAAGGTAAGGTTGATGACTACAATGTTTCTCTTGATTCAGAAAATACTCACAAGAAAGAAAATGAAGTATACTCTCAAGTATATGAGGCGCTTTTGGGTCTAGGTTATTCAAGTAGAGAAATTGATTTTGCTCTGAGTCAAATTCCAGAGAATTTCCATGATGTCATTTCTACTATCAAATTAGCATTAGTATATCTAAAAAAACACGTATTCTGATGAATATCACTGGTACAACAAATATGAACACAAATGATCAGGTAGAAAAGAAAGTTGAAAATTCTTTGAGACCTAAATCGTTTAAAGAAGTTATCGGAAGAAGAAATGAGATTGATACTTTGAAAGTGATGATAGGTGCTGCAAAGTCAAGAGGAGATGTGTTGGATCATATAATTTTTCATGGTCCACCGGGTCTTGGAAAAACATCAATTGCGAATGTTGTTGCTACAGAAATGGGTGTTCCAATATATGTTACATCTGGACCTGCAATTGAAAGGCAGGGAGATCTGGCATCAATTCTTACTAGTATTGAAGATCGTGGAATTTTGTTTATTGATGAGATACATAGGCTAAATAAAACAGTTGAGGAAATTCTGTATCCTGCTATGGAAGATAGGGCAATAGATCTGGTGATTGGCAAAGGGCCTTCAGCCAAAACACTTAGACTTGAGCTTGGAAGGTTTACAATGATAGGTGCAACAACTAGGATTGGTAAGCTTAGTTCACCTTTGAGAGATAGATTTGGAGCAACTTTTAGGTTTGACTTTTATTCATTAGCAGAAATTAGTGAAATAATAATGCAAAAAGCTAAAGTTCTTGGTATTAAAATTGAGGAGAGTGTTGCAGATAAGATAAGTCAAAGGTCAAGGTGTACACCGAGAATCGCTATCAGAATACTCAAGCGGTTGAGAGATTTTGCAGAAGTACATAATAAAGGGATGCTTACAATGGATATATTGATCAAAGGATTTGAATTATTAAATATTGATGAATTAGGCTTGGACTATCTAGACAGAAAGATATTAAATGTGTTAATAACTAATTACAAGGGAGGTCCTGTCGGCTTATCAACAATTGCGGCTTCAATATCTGAAGAGGTCGAAACAATAGAGGATGTCTGTGAACCATTTTTGTTGAGAGAAGGATTAATCAAAAGAACTCCTAGAGGAAGGACAGCCACAGAGAAAGCATATAGACATTTAAATTTATTATAGAAGGTAATGTTTTCAAGAGAAAACACAAGAAACAGAATATCTTTTGTTGTGGTTATTTTGACTGTTATATATCTTTTCTCACACCAAAGTTTGATTTTGGATTTTCTATATGAACTAGAGTATGGGAAATTAGTAATACCAATTTTTGTATCTATTTTATCTTTTGTTGGTTTTTTCTGGATTATTGCTCGAAAGATCGATAGTGAAATGTTGTCAACAGTTGTGAGTTTTCCTTCAATTAGTATATTTATAGTAACATCTTTTTTGGAACTGATTATTTTTGATCAGACCAGGGTAGGAAGAATTACGATGATTTTGAATTTCAGTCTTTTATTCTTTTTTACAATGTCGATATTGATGTTGACAGCAAATATTCTTCTGACATCGTATCAAAAGGATATCCCTCTTGGACAGGCTGGTAGGGCAACAAGTTATATAATTAGTATCATTACTCAGTATTTAGCATTTTTTATTTTGTTCTCTGGCAATGTTGATATCTTTCTTAGATATTCAATTATATTGATGATGTTAGTTTATTATTCATATTTTTTAGTATGGACTTTGAAAATCTCACATTTGGAGACTATAGTATCAAGTTTGGTTATTTCATTTTTGGTTTTATTGTTTTCAATAATTCTCGGTTTCTGGCCTTTGGGTCCAGAAATTATTTCTTTGGTACTAGCTATAACGCTTTATATTTGTCTTGGAATTTCCCTTGAAATGAAGGAAGTTGTTTCAAAATATATATGGATTGAGTATGGTCTTTTGATAATTGGTATCATTGGTTTGATATTTTTATCAGGTGATTGGGGAATAAATGGACCAATCTTTTAAGGAAATTTCTCAAAAAGAAAAAATGGCTAGATATAAACTTGCTAGGACTCAGGGGATTGGTCCAGTTAAGTTCAGAGAACTCTTGGAATATTTCAAAAGTGCGCAAGAAATTTTTTTGTTAACTGATTCTGAACTTCAAACAGCAATTAATCCTGTTGATGCTCAGAGGATAATTCAACAAAAAAAAATATTTGATATTGATTCTGATCTGAAGGTTTTGATAGATAGAGAAATAAATTTTGTGGTTTTGGGACAACCTGAATATCCAGAACTTCTTATGAATGCTACGGATCCTCCTCCGATTTTGTATTATAGGGGAGACTTAAGAGATCTCGACTTATCCAAAAAAGTAATAAGTGTTGTTGGGACAAGAAACGTTACACCGTATGGAATAGAAATGACTCGGGTCTTTATTTCAGGACTTGTGAGTGTGGGATTTACCATAATATCGGGTATGGCATTTGGGGTTGATACACTGGCACACACTTATTGTATGGATGAGGGAGGAAAAACCGTAGCTGTGCTTGCCTCATCAGTGGATTGTCCTACTCCAAAGGGAAATACATATGTCTATAAAAGAATTCTTGAAAACAATGGTGTAATTTTTTCTGAGTATTATCCTGGGGTAGAAATGTCTCCAGGTTTATTTCCAAGGCGTAATAGGCTTATTGCCTCATTGAGTATGGGGACGCTTGTAATTGAGGCAGGTGAAAAAAGTGGAGCTCTAATTACTGCAGACCTTGCTTTCCGTGAAGGTAGGCAGGTATTTGCAGTTCCAGGCAGAACTACGAATAAGTATTCAAAGGGTACAAATGTTTTGATCAAGACATCAAAAGCAAAGTTGGTTGAGAGCGTTGACGACTTACTAATTGAATTTGGTTATATTTTTCATCCTCTAAAGGCTATACAATATAATCCAAAGAATGAATTGGAGAAAGAGATAATATCAGTTTTGTCAATTGAAGAATTGACGGCTGATCAAATAACAAACGAATTAAAATCAAAGGTTTCTATCAAGGATGTTTTAAAATCGATAACAAATCTAGAATTAAATTTGGTTTTATCCAGGCATCCTGATGGGAGATATTACTTAAAAAAATAATTTCTACTTGACCTGAGTTAATACTTAATCATAGAATCAAGATTGTTTAAATAAAAAAATGAAAACACTAGTAATAGTTGAGTCTCCCTCAAAAGCAAAAACAATTAATAAGTACTTGGGATCAGGATATGAGGTAAAAGCATCAAAAGGTCATATTGTTGATCTTCCAAAATCTGACCTTGGAATTGATATTGAGAAGAATTTTGAACCAAAATATGTTGTTACCAAAAGATCTGCTTTGAAGGAATTGAAGACTGCATTTAAAGGTAAAAATAAACTTGTATTGGCTGTAGACCCAGATCGTGAAGGAGAGGCCATTGGTTGGCATGTGGCACAGAAATTAGGAGTGATTAATGCAAATGGAAAGATTAAAAAAGGATTTGAACTTCAGCGTATTGTTTTTTCTTCGATTACAAAAGAAAGTATTGAAGAAGCAATAAAAAATCCTAGGGTGCTTGATATGAATCTTGTTGATGCTCAACAAGCAAGAAGGGTATTGGATAGATTGGTTGGATACAAGCTTTCTCCTTTGTTATGGAAAAAAATTAGATTTGGATTGTCTGCTGGAAGGGTACAATCTATAGCTGTAAAGCTTATTGTGGAAAGAGAGGAAGAAAGACAAAATTTTAAATCACAAGAGTATTGGACCCTTGAGTCTCAACTTGCTAAGAAAAAAACTAATAATGTTCGTGTTGAAATAATACATGATGGCAGAGAAAAAATTGACACTAAGTCTTGGCTTAACTCTCAATTATATAGGATCAATAATAAAAAACCTGAAGTTAGTTCAGAAAAAGAAACAGAAGAGATAATAAAAAGGCTTGAAGGGAAAAAGTGGGTTGTGAAGGAATTCGAGAAAAATGAAATTAATAGAAATCCAAAACCTCCCTTTACTACTAGTACTTTACAACAAACTGCATCTAATGCTTTAGGGTTTAGTTCCAAAAGGACTATGTCAATAGCTCAAAAACTTTATGAAGGTGGGCACATTTCATATATGAGAACTGATTCTCAGTATATTAATCCTGATTTTGTAAATGAAATTAGAAGGTTCGTTTCAAAGAAATATGGCAAGTCATTTATTCCTCTATCCGCAAAGTTTTATAAATCAAAGTCGAAAAATATACAAGAAGCACATGAAGCTATCCGTCCAACAAGTATAGACAAAGATTTATTGAGTACAAAATTTTCTTCGGATGAAATGAAGTTGTACAGATTGATTTGGAATAGGACTGTTGCCTCTCAAATGTGTCCTGCCATCATTCAAAGGGGAACCATTGATATTGTTGTTGGTGATTGTATATTCAGAGCAAATGGGCAAAGAATTATTTTCAAAGGTTATATAGAGGTTTATCCAGATAAACTCGTTGAAAATATACTACCTGAGGATATTCACGCTGGAGATGAATTTTTTCCTCAAATCATTTCAGGTATTCAGCATTTTACTCAGCCATCGGCAAGGTATTCTGAAGCAACTCTGATAAAGGCTTTGGAAACTTATGGTATAGGGAGACCTTCAACATATGTGCCAATATTGAGTACAATACAAATTAGAAAATATGTCGAAAAAGATGGTAAATACTTCTACCCAACGGATATTGGCTTTGTTGTAACTAAGCTCTTGAGAGACAATTTTCCTCAAATTGTTGACTATGAATTCACTGCAGATATTGAAAATAAGCTTGATAAAGTTGCAGAGGGCAGTGAAAATTGGAGAAATTTATTATCAAAATTTTATATTCCATTCGAACAAACTTTACAAGAAAAAGAAAAGAATATTGATAAGTCTTCTTATACAATTTTAGGGAAGGCTCCTAGTAAAATAATATGCCCAGAATGTGGAAGTTCTATGGATATAAAGCTTGGAAAATATGGCCGTTTTTTTAGTTGTTCTAAGTGGCCTGATTGTAAAGGAATTTTAGGAGAAGATGGAAAATCAGAAGAGGAGGCACAAAAAGAAGCGTATACAGAAGAATTTCTAAAAATATTTAAACAAGCTCCTAAAACAGATAAAGGGAAAGACTATTTATTGAAAAGAGGTAGATTTGGTAAGTTTTGGGCTCATCCTGATTATCCAAAAATTAAAGATACGAGACCAATCGAGTATAATGAGGTGATATTTCGACAAATATATGGGGAGGCTCCAAAAGCCAAGGATGGAACACTTATGATTCTGCGAAAAGGAAAATTTGGAGAATTTTGGGCACATCAAAATTACCCTGAAATAAAAGAAATTCAAAAGATTGATAAACAAAAAGTAAAAGAGCAAAAAAAATTGTTATCACTAGAATAATTTTTGGGTTTCATCTGGTATAATGTCCAGTTATCAAATTCAGCACTGTCGAAACAAACCTTGTCCAAAACGGATATTCGGCAGGAAGTTTATTTATTAAAGGTTCAATATGCAAACGCAAACTTCAAGTAAGGGTGTAGAAATCCCTGAGCTTCAGACATTTCTTAAGGCAGGAGTCCAATTTGGTCATGAGACAAAAAGGTGGAATCCCAGAATGAAGAAGTATATTTTTACAACAAAAGATAATATTCATATTATCGATGTATCCCAAACGATTGTTTTGCTTGAAAAAGCATTGAGGTTTTTGAGTGAAGCCGCGAGACGTGGATCAATTATGTTTATAGGAACAAAAAGGCAAGCTACAGATATAATTCAAGAAGAAGCAATTAAAGCGGGTGCATATTTTGTATCTAATAGATGGGCTGGTGGACTTCTTACAAATTTCAATGGTATTTTAAGAAGTTTGAATAGACTGAATAAGTTGGAAAGTATGTTTGAGACGGGTGTGGAAGGCAGAACAAAATTTGAGATATCTCAGATGAAGAAGGAATGGGAAAGATTAAATAGGCTATATGGTGGGATCAAGGGAATGCAAAAACGCCCTTCGGCAGTAGTTATTATTGATCCAAGATATGAAATAGGTGCTGTTGCAGAATGTAGAAGATTAAAAATTCCAATAGTGGCAATTACAGATACCAATTGTAATCCTGATGTAATAGATTATGTTGTTCCGGCAAATGATGATGCTATGGGATCACTAAAACTTTTGTTGGGACTTTTCCGTGAAGCAATACTTCTTGGGAATGGTGGACAAGGTGTGAAACATAATTTGAAAGATTATCTAAAAGTCGAGGTAAAAATTATTAAACAGATTGATGAAGATATGGTCAAAAAACAGGATGATGTTTCTAAGGCGAAATTTAGGGTCAGAAGAATAGAAGAAAATATATCTCAGGCTGAGCCACAGAAAATTAAAGAGGAAAAAGTGGTAGTAGAAAAAAAGGAGATAAAGATCAAAGATATTGAAAAGAAAGAAGTTATAAATAAGAAAGGTTTGAAAAAGAAGACTACAAAAAAAGAGGTAAAAGATGAAAAAAAAGATTTGAAAATAAATAATGAGGTATCTCAAAAAGTATTGGATATTTTAAGAAAAGAAAAGATCACTTTGGCTAAGGCAAAAAAGTTAAGTAAAGAGGAGCTTTTAGAAATCAAGGGCATAGGTCCAAGTGCAGTTCAGGAGATATTGGGATAATTTATTTATTACTTCAAAAATACTATGGTAGATATAACACTAGATATGATTAAAGATCTGAGGAGTAGAACTGGAGTTGGTATTAATCATGTAAAAGAGGCTTTGGAAAATAGTAATGGAGATGTTGAAGAGGCGGTATTGTACCTTCGAAAAAAGGGGGTTGCTAAAGCTTCCAAACGTGCCGAAAGAGCAACAAATCATGGATTTATTGCATCATATATTCACGGGGATGGACAGATAGGGGTATTGGTTGAAATAAATACAGAAACTGATTTTGCTGCACGTAATGAAAGAATTAGACAATTAGCCCATGATATAGCTCTCCATGTGGCAGCTAATGATCCTGAATTTGTAAGAATTGAAGACATTCCAGTAGATGTTTTGGATAGAGAGAAGTCTGTATTTGCAAAGGAATTAGAAGGGAAGCCTGAACAGGTCATTGAGAAAATTACAGAAGGAAAACTTCAAAAATTTTTTGAGGATACGGTATTAGAAAATCAGAAATATTTGAAAGATGATTCAAAAAAAGTAATAGATGTAGTGAATGATGTTGTCGCTGCAATAGGCGAAAAAATAGTAATTGGAAGAGTTTCTAGAATTCAAATTGCAGGTGGAGCAAGTTCATGTGGTTTTTGATCTAAAAATTTTTCTATAAAAAGCATAAAGACACCTTCAGAGGGTGTCTTTTTTGTTAAAATATCGACGAACAATTTAATTATTAGTTTTTTTTGTATGTCAAGAACAACATTTGATGAGTTTGAGAAAATGGCAGATGCAACTGTTGAACATCTTGCTGATGAATTGAAAAAAATTAGAAGTGGAAGAGCAACACCTTCTTTGATTGAAGATGTTCAGGTTGAGGCTTATGGTAGTGTTCAACCACTGAAAAATCTTGCATCAATAAATGTCTCTGATCCAACTCTTTTGACAGTCCAACCATGGGATAGGTCGTTATTTGAAATAATCGGGAAGTCAATTGTTGGTGCTAATCTTGGGTTGAATCCTATTGTCTCAGCTGATTTTATTAGAGTTCCTATGCCTTCATTAACCGAAGAAAGAAGAAAAGAATATGTTAAAGTAATGAAGGAGCACTTGGAAGAGGCCCGTATATCAATAAGAAATTTGAGAAAGGATGTATTGTTAGGACTGGATCAACAAAAAAATGCTGGTGAGATAACCGAAGATGACTATTTCCGGTTTGAGAAGGATCTTCAGAAAATGGTTGAAAGTACAAATTTAAAAATAGAAAATATTGGTATTGAGAAAGAAAAAGAACTGCTGACGATCTAGAGTATTCATATTTTATTTTTCTTTTTTATTATGGAAGTGATTCAGTCAATTATTCTAATTGTTTTAATTTTTGGTCTTTTAGTAGGCATACATGAATTTGGACATTTTATAGCGGCAAAAATTCAAGGAATCTGGGTTCAAGAGTTTGCTTTCGGTTTCGGTCCAACATTAGTTAAAAAACAATTCAGAGATACTTTATATAAAATCAATCTGATACCTCTTGGGGGATACGTGAAGCTTTTTGGGGAGGAGTATTTAGAGATGGATTCGAAAGTTCATGGGGAGTATGAAAAACTTAAACCAAAGATAAAAGAAAAATATCTAAATCTGGTTGATGAAAAACAGCTGTACGATTTTGTGGATGATAATCAGCTCAAAAAAAGAATTGAAGAATTGAAGGGTGTTTCTAGCGAAGATATGTTTTGGCTTTCGTATGTTGCACAAACCCATCAAAAAAGGGTGGGTGATAAGAGAAGATTTACAAATAAGTCATTTAGGGGTAGACTTTTAGTTGTTATGGGTGGCGTGGTTATGAACTTTCTTTTAGGTGTTGTCACCTATTTCATTTATCTGCTAATTGTCAATAATATCGTTATTCTTCCAAAGATTACAGAATTTAATTTTTTGGGTGTGCATCAAAAAACAATAGAGGCTCCTATTTTGACAAATACACAGGGTGATCTGTCTGATCTGGAAAGTTCAATTGTTTTGAGTATAGAGGGTCTGGCTGAATTCAATCCAGAAAGCTTTGGTAAATTGGTTATTGAAGGGGGAAAACAAGATGTGACATATTTCAAGAATGGTAAGCTCAATTCGAGAATTTTCGATTTTTCTGGGGAGTATGACTCTTATTATTCCAAAGGTTTTGAGAACAAAATGATTGTTACTTCTATTACTGAGGGTTCTGTCGCAGAAAAGGCTGGACTTGAAATAGGAGATGTTTTAATGAGTCTTAATGAAAACACGCTATCCAACAAAGAATTATTTTTGGAAGAATTAAAGAAAAACAAGGGGCAGACTATTGATCTAAGTATATATAGAATAGGAGAGGGAGAAAATATTTATACAATTGAACTTCCTAATCCAAAGTCTGATGAGGAGGCAATTTTAGGGGTTGGTTATATCGAAAATGAGCCTTATGGTGTAGAAGTATATTATTTAAAGTATCCAAATTCTTTTATAGGTAGCGTGGCTCATTCGTTGAATTTGATTGGATATCAAATAAAGGGTTTGGGGTCAATTATTGGTGATGCTATAGTTTCAAATGATCCTTCAATAGTTACGGAAACTGTGAGTGGGCCAGTCAGGGTGGGTTATGAGATTTCTAATTTGATTTCTGCAAAAAACTTTATTGATCTTCTAAATCTTTTTGGTTTAATTAGTTTGACATTAGCTTTAATGAATATATTACCTTTGCCAGTCGTTGATGGGGGATATGTAGTATTACTTGTCTTAGAAAAACTGAGAAAAAGACCGATGTCTCAAAAAAGTCAGCAAATATACAATTTGATTGGTGTATCATTTTTAATTCTTTTGACCATTGTTGTCACATTAAAAGATATTTGGCAAGTTTTTTTTGAATGAGAAAAATAGGATATTGATGTATAATTCAATGTGGAATTAAATAAATATTTCATTTAGGAGGTGAAATACAATGTCAGTAATTGTATCTGACGGAATGTCGATTGAACAGGCTTTAAAGTTACTTTGGAGGGAGTCAAATAGGGAAAATGTTCCAAATGTTGCTAAACTTCAACAGTATAGAATCAAACCAACTGAAATAAGGCATGCATTCAATAAGCAGTGGGAGAAAACAAAACGAAAGAGAAGAGCACATAGAAGAAAAATTCAAAGAATGGGGCGTTTGAGGGAGCTTTTATAGTAAATCGGAGATATTTCGTAAAAACCCTAGAGTATTCTCTGGGGTTTTTTTGTAAAATTGAGTGTTCAATTTTGATTATTGTTTTTTTATGAGTGAAGTTTTATATAGAAAATATAGACCCAAGAGTTTTGATGAGGTAGTTGGACAGAATCATATAGTTACAATTCTCTCTGAGCAGATGAAAAAAGATGAGGTTTCTCATGCTTATCTTTTTGCCGGTCCCAGAGGAACTGGCAAAACGACAGTTGCTCGTATTTTTGCAAGAGGGATAAATAGAGTGGAAATAAGCGAAAGAGATGATATATCCGATATTATCGAAATAGATGCAGCATCAAATAGAGGAATCGATGAGATTCGCGACTTAAAGTCAAAAATAGATTTCATTCCGAGTCATTCAAAATATAAGGTGTATATTATTGATGAAGTACATATGCTTACCAAGGAGGCTTTTAATGCTCTTTTGAAAACAATAGAGGAGCCACCGAGTCATATAGTATTTATTTTTGCAACTACCGAACCCCATAAACTTCCTAATACTATACTATCGAGGGTTATGAGGTTTGATTTTAGACTGGGAACAAAACAAGAACTTTTGACAAATATTCAAAGAATACTTAAAGCTGAGAAGTATTCATTTGATGATGAAGCTATTGAGCTAATTGTTAGGTTTGCTAGGGGAAGTTTTCGAGACAGTCTATCAATTTTAGAGAAAATTGTCCGAGGTTCAGATACTAAAAGTTTTTCGTTGAATAAAGTCGCAAATATCTTGGGTTATAGCGAATATGAAACGGTTGACAAATTTATTGGGTTTATAAAAGAAAAAGACCTATCCGAAGCTTTGCTTATGTTGGATTTAGTTGAAAATAGAGGAGTTGATCTAAATCAATTTGTCTATCAGGTAATTGACGAACTTAGGGAAATAATGTTTTCATTGATAAAAGGAGAAAAAGTAGACTGGAATTTGTTGAATATTAGTCAGGCAATTCGAGAGTTATCGCAAGCAATACAAAATTCGAAAAGTACTATAATTCCTTCTTTACCATTTGAAATTGCCTTAATGAAATTGATGCTTGATGAGAATATAATAATTGAAAAGAAAGCTAAGAATACCCTTGTAACCAAACAAATGAATGATACAAAATTTATCCAGCAGATAAAGGATAAGGGAGGGGGCAATAATAAGGGCGAATATGAAAAAATCGAGCAAGATTGCCTCGGGGGCAAGTGGGACAGAGTTATTGAAGGCGTACGCCCTTTCAACCATCATTTATCGGCTTTTTTGGTCAATTCTGTTCCAGTTCAAGTAGGTAATGTTATTTGTATAAATGTTCCATATGAGCTTCATAGAAAGAAATTAGATACAAAAGCTGGAAGAGAGGTGGTGCGAGCTCAAATACGCAAGGTGTTCGGGGAAGGTTGTGATTATAGTGTCAAAGTAGATATCAAACTGCTAAGTAACCTTAGAAAATCTGTAGTTAATAGTGTAGAGGATGATAACGAGGCTGTGGTAAACAAAGTTTTTAAAGTGGGTGATAAGTAAAAATTGTTTGTTGGAGGAACCATCCTTTAAGGTCGGGGTATTTTATTTTTTATTATTTAGAAATGGCAAATATGCTCAGTCAATTAGGCGATATGTATAAACTACAAAAGGAAGCAAAGCAGATGCAGAAAAAAATGAAGCAGGTAGAGGTGAGTGGTTTATCAAAAAACGAAGAAGTTGAAATAGTTATGGACGGGACACAGTCAATTCTTGAAATAGGTATTGATGATAATTTACTAAATCCCGAATCCAAACAGAAATTGATTCGAGCTTTAAAAGAAGCATCATCTTCTGCCCAAAAGAAGCTTCAAAAGAAAATGATGGAAGATTTTGATATTTCAAACCTCAAGGATATGTTAGGGAAATGAGATATGAATAGTCTTCCTAGAAGCATAATAAAACTAATTCATGAATTTCAAAAGTTACCAGGTGTTGGTCCAAAGACGGCTGCAAGAATGGCATATTTTTATTTGAAAAATTCCAAAACATATTTAAATAACTTATCTGAATTATTGGTAGAAATATCAAAAAAGGTAGTCAAATGTAAGGAATGCTCGAATTATACTGATAAAGAAGATGGTGTTTGTGAAATATGTTCTGATACTTCTAGAAACCAAGATCAAATAATGATAGTGGAAGAGTCCTTAGATTTGGTATCGATTGAAGAAGCACATATATACTTTGGTAAGTACCATGTGTTGGGTGGAGTCATATCACCTGTTAATGGTATTGGTCCTGAAGATTTAGAAATAAAATTATTGAAAGAAAGAATTTCAAAAAATAAAAGCACTCAAATTGAAGTTATTTTTGCGCTAACCCCAAATCTTGAAGGGGAGGCAACAGTCTCATTTATTCAAAAAAAATTGAAGGATATCGACAATCTAAAATTTACAATTCTTGCAAGAGGTCTTTCAACTGGAACAGATTTAGATTATGTTGATTCACAGACATTATCTAAGGCATTTGACGGTAGGGTACCAATCAATGTTTTAGATTAAATCAAAAGATTCTAAATGTTTAGGGATAATTACTTTATCCGAATTTATTATTGACTTGAAAGCAGAAGATTGTTCTATTTCAGCATGTGTCAAGAATATTTTTTTTAGTTGTTGTTTATCAAATCTCGATAGCCACCACAATAAATCATCTTGATCACCATGAGCAGAAAAGCCATAGATCTCCTTAATTTGTATTTTTACCTTTACCTTTTTCCCTTGAGAATCATTAATGACTGAAGGTGAAGAAATTATTTCACGTCCGAGTGTTCCATCAGCCTGATATCCAACAATTAGCACTGAAGATTTTGAATCGCTAAGATTTGAAAATAGATGACCAACCGCTCGTCCTCCATCTAACATTCCACCACCGGCGACAATTATCACTCCCTTCTTCTTTCTGATAGAAATTGATTGTTTGTTTGATCGGATGAGGTGTGTGTTTGGATCATCTATACCAAATGGGTCATTAATTTTTTGAAAATTAGGAGAAAAATAATTAGAATGCTCTGTGTATAAGTTTAATACCTTCAAACCTAAAGGAGAGTCAAAATAAATTTGAACATTCTTATCGATTTTTCCTTCATCTTTAAGTTTCTTTAGAAAGTAAAGAAATTCCTGAGATCTATGCAAAGCAAATACTGGAATAATAACATTTCCGTTACGTGAAATTGTTATATTTATATTTTCTGCAAGTTTATCTAAAGAGTCTTCTCTTTTTGGATGGATGGTTTGTCCATAGAGGGCTTCCATTATCACATAGTCAATATTTCTGCTAATATCACCATAGCCTTCAATAATGGTTGGATTTCTTCTCCCAATATCTCCAGAGAAGACTAGCCTTTTATCATTTGCGTAAATTTCTATGCTTGATGCACCTAAAATATGGGAAGCTTTTCTAAATGTAATTTGCATATCATTTATTTGGAATTCATTGTCAAACTTGACGCTATGAAAAAGATTAAGAGTTTGAAGTGAATGTTCAAGATCATAAATTTTAGGTTCATTTTTGAAACGAAAATTTTGTTCCTGAACTTTTGCAGAATCAATAAGAAGTGAGTTAGAGATGAGAATTGTAGGGGATGTTGCGAAAATCTCACCTGAAAATCCAAACCTTACTAATTTCGGAAGCAACCCTGAATGATCAATATGTCCATGTGTCAAAAATACAGCCTCAATTTGTTTTGGATCAAATGAAAAATTTTCAAAGTTTTTTTCGAAGACTGAGGGACCTTGAAAAAGTCCGCAGTCAATAAGATACTCATGTCCATTGATTTTTAGGTGAAAACAGCTACCTGTGACTGTCTCAGATGCCCCTAGAAAGGTCAGTTTAATATGTTTGTCCATTGTTTATTTTTTTAATTTCAAAATTTAATTATTCTTGAATAAGAGCTTCTTTGCAACATTGATAAGATCTTTTTTATTATTTAGTCTTGGTTTATTTGTCACTAGTTCCAGAAGTTTATTTAATACAATTCCAATTGATTTCCCTGTTTTGAACCCAAGTTGGATAAGATCATCTCCGTCTATATCTAAGTCTGTAACTTTAAGAGCCATATCTTCGCTCATTACTTTTGCAATACGTTTTTCAAGTATACTTATTTCTTTTGGATTAAAATTGGTTTTTGGGTTTGCGGATGCATCCGCAATTCTTAATTTGATCAGTTTATTGATCTCATCTATTCCTCCAACTTTTCTAATAAATCTTCTGATTGCCGTATCCGTCCATCCATATATGTTTTTTTCTTCGGGCAAATCTTCCTCTTGATCAATATCATTTTCCTTACGCCAATCTGCAGAAGGATAGTAGAACATATGCCAACGAACCAGATTTGCAGTATCTTCTGCCTCTTTTCGACTGAAGCGAAGTCTAAGCATTATCTCTTTTGTAATCTCTGCACCGAGTTTATCATGTCCAAAAAAATGAGTTCCTTTTTCATCTTGAGAAATAGTTCTTGCTTTTCCAATATCGTGAAATAATGCAGCAAATTTAATTGAATCTTCAGCAATGTCAAGGCACTTCAATGAGTGGATGAAAACATCATCTTCATGCCATTCTGGTTGTTCAATTCCTTTGTTTTCAAGAAGTTCGGGTAAAATTTGGTTGAGAAGCCCTAATTGGTCTAAAAACAAAAACCCGACGGATGGTTTTGGAGAATGTTTAATCATTTTTTTGAGTTCATCTCGTATTCTCTCCATTGATATTTGTTGAGTTACATGAAGAGTTTGTTTTATGGCATTTTTTGTTTTTTCATCAATTGTAAAAGAAAGTTCTGAAGCCAATCTACATGCTCTAAAAGCTCTTAATCCGTCTTCGTTCATTCTCTCAATGGGGTTTCGAACTGCTTTGATAGTTTTGGCAAGGAGGTCTCCGATTCCATTATATGGATCAATAATCTTGTCTACCTCTATCATTTGATCTTTATCGGATATTATGAGTTCAAGATTAATAGCGAGTGAATTAATTGTAAAATCCCTTCTTGAGAGATCCTCTTCAATCTCTGATGTAAATTCAACTTTTCCTGGCCACCTTCCACCAAAATAGTTTTCTTCTTTTCTAAATGTAGTGACATCAACATCGAATGACTCTCCTTGTTCATCTTGTGCTACAACAATGACATTACCAAACCTTTCTCCTGTTGATATTGATTTTTCAAATAATTTGACTGTTTTTTCTGGTAGGGCGTTTGTTGCTATATCGAAATCTTTTGTTTGTCTTTCGAGAAGTAAATCTCGCACAGCCCCTCCTACAAGATATGCCTGATGACCGGATTCTAATAATATTTTTGCGGTTTGACGAACATAGTTAGGAACTTGGTGTACAGGAAATTGGATATTTGTCATTAAGGACTAAATTTTTCAAAAAATATTTTGTGTTCTTTTCGATGCATATTTTATCAGATTAGAATGGAAATTTGGTTGTTGAGACGTAATCAAAATAAAAATAAATGTATATGTTGTATAATTTTTGACTGTTTTAAATTAAAACCATGAATTTATCTGTAGGAATTGTTGGACTGCCAAACGTTGGAAAATCAACATTATTTAACGCTTTAACTAATTGTCAAGTTGATTCCCAAAACTATCCTTTTTGTACAATTGAACCAAACAGAGGTGTTGTTGTTGTTGTGGACAAGAAGGTAGATAGGTTATCAGAAATTTCAAATTCCCAAAAAAAAATATATGCTGCAATCGAATTTGTTGATATTGCAGGATTGGTGAAAGGGGCATCTGAAGGTGCTGGTCTTGGGAATCAGTTTTTAGCAAACATTCGAGAGGTGGCAGCCATTGCTCATATCGTTAGAGGTTTTGAAGACAATGAGGTAATTCATGTTGAGGGTAGGGTTAATCCCAAGGAAGATATCGACACTGTTGAGACGGAATTGATACTTAAAGATTTAGAGACAATTAAGAAACGTATAGACGTATCACGTAAGCAGTCTAAGATCGATCCAAAGGGTTTGGAGCTATTGGATTTTTTACTTGGTTTGGAACAGCATTTAGGACAGGGTAAGCTTGCAATAGAATATCCGATAAAAGAAGAGTGTGTTGATACAATGAGAGAATTATCATTATTAAGTTTCAAACCAATAATTTATGTGGTTAATATTAAACAGGGGCAACATTCAACAATTGTAGATGAACTTCAGGAGCAGAAGAAAAATGTTCTTGAGATAGATATCAAGTTAGAGCAGGAAATTTCTGAGTTAACAATAGAAGAAAGAGAAGAGTATTCTGTGGAATTTGGAATTCATGAATCTGGTTTGGAAAGGCTAACAAGTCTTCTTTATAATTCTCTAAACTTGCTGTCTTTCTACACTTCCGGAGAACAGGAAACTAGGGCCTGGACTATAAAAAAGGGTTCACGGGCACCACAAGCTGCTGGTGTGATCCATACTGATTTTGAGAAGAAATTTATTACTGCAGAAATTGTCAGATATGATGATTTTGTTGAATATAGAGGTTGGTTGGGTGCAAAAGAGAATGGTAAGATACGGCTTGAAGGAAAAGAGTATATTTTCCAAGAAGGTGATATTGTTATTTTTCGACATAACTAATTTTTTGATACTGAATTTTTCAGATTTTTGTGATATTATTAGCGAGTTCAAAATTGCTGATAGCAAAAGCATACTACGTGGTTCTATACTTTCATTCATCAATTCAATGAAGATGAATGACAGTTTTCATTAATTTTTGATTATTATTTGTACATGGAAGAGTATGAATTGATGATAATTTTAAAACCAATGCTTCCAGAGGATATCAAAGCAAAGGTTTTGAGTTCTATTGAATCTCATGTAAAAAATGCCAAAGGGAGTATTCACTCTGCAGACGTGTGGGGTAAGCGTCATTTGGCATATAACATAAAAAAACATGAGGAGGGGTACTATATTGTGTATAAGTTATCTTTGAAAAAAGAACTTGTTTCTGAGTTTTCAAATCAACTTAAACTTACAAATGGAGTTCTTAGATTTCTTTTACTCAAGGAATCTGAGTTATAGGTATTATTAGTTTATATTTTATATATTGTTTAGGAATGTCAACAGCTAGATCATTAAATAAGGTAATGCTCATTGGAAACCTAACCAGACCTCCTGCACTAAAGAAGACAACAAATGGTGCTGTTGTTGCAACCTTTGGGGTTGCAACCAATGCAACATGGAAAGATGCAGAAGGAAATTTACAAGAGCGTGCTGAGTTTCATAATATTGTTGCTTGGAACAAACTAGGTGAAATTTGTGCACAAATATTAAATACAGGTATGCTTGTTTGGTTGGAAGGAGAACTTAGGACAAGAACCTGGGAAGATTCGGATAATGGAAAGAAACATTATCGAACAGAAGTAAAAATTAGCGATATGAAACTTCTTGATGCCAAAGAAAAAAAAGGCGTTGGTTTGGATGATGCTTTCAAAGAAGGAGAAACATCTCCCGAAGAATATCCTGAGACAGAACCGGTTGTGGATATGAGTCAAGATGCTGATGAATTGTTTTAATACCCCGATTATAATATCGTGGTAAGTTTACTTTTATTAATGGTTTTGTATGATTAAAAAGAAAGTACAGAGAAAATTTGTAGTTCAAAATTTAGCATGCCCATTTGGTGGAAATTCGGATAAGATTGACTACAAAGATGTTCATACATTGAAAAAATATATTACTACAAGAGGAAGAATTCTTCCAAGATCAAGGACTGGTGTATCATATGGTTGTCAAAGAAAGCTTGCCGTATCTATCAAAAGAGCTAGGTATATGGGCCTTTTACCATATAATCAGTTGGTGTAGATAATTTTTTGTAATTACTTTTAATCCCTATTATGCTTGACATAGTAGGGATTTTTTTTGGTAAACTGAATAGTTTTAAATTCATAAGATGGAATCAATTGAAGATATTCGAAAACATATGGATAAGATAAGTGAGAATAATCATCGAAATGCAAGTAGTTTTGTATGGTTTCTTATTGTTGTCATTGTATTTTTATTTGGAATTATTTTGGGGCATCTTTCTACAAAGAAAGTAATCCAAACTGAATTTAGAGAGATTGAATCAACACCGAAACTAGAACTTCTGTTTGAGGTGTGGAATAAGATTCAAAGTGATTATGTCGAAAAAGAAGTTGATGAACAAGAAATGTTATATGGAACTGTAAAAGGTCTGGTGACTTCTCTGGGTGATAAATATTCTGTCTTTTTGTCTCCTTCTGAGGTAGAAGAATACAATAATGACAATGCAGGTATTTTTGAGGGTATTGGGACAACTCTGCGTTTTGATGGCGATTATACTGTTATTGAAACACCAATCACGGGGTTTCCTGCTCATAGGGCTGGATTGATGCCTAGGGATGTAATTCTTGAAGTAGATGGAGAAGATATGACCCGAAAATCAGCTCAATATGTCGCAACAAAAATACTTGGAGAGGTTGGAACTCAGGTACACATCAAAATTTATCGTGAAAGTGAAAACGAGTTTTATGAATTTGATATTAGTAGAGAAAGAATTGATTTTGATAATATTGAGCTTAGACACTTGGGTAATGGAATATATCAGATTATAGTTCACAAGTTTACCGAAGATAGTTTGAATGTTTTTAAAAAGGATTGGACTGAAATCACAAATTCGATCAATTCTCCAAAGGGTATCATTCTTGATTTAAGGAACAATCCTGGGGGATACGTAGAGGGAGCAGAATATATTCTGAATGAGTTTCTACCCAAAAATACAGTTTTGTATATAGAGGAGGATAGGGATGGAAATCAAAGAATTACTAAGTCAAACAAAACAGGAAAATTCAAAGATGTAAAAATGGTTGTTTTGATAAATAGCGGTAGTGCTTCGGCCTCAGAAATAGTTGCAGGAGCTTTACGTGACAATGATAGAACTATACTTGTTGGTCAAGAAACATTAGGTAAGGGGGTTGAACAGAAAGTAATTAACCTTTCGGATGGCTCTGAACTTCACTTGGTTTTTAAAAAATGGCTTACTCCGAATGGACAAAATGTCACATTTGAGGACTCAATTAGGCCTGATATCGAGGTTGAATATTCAACTGAAAATTTTAAAAACAATGAGGATCCTCAGCTTGATAAGGCACTTGAAGTTTTACAGTCGAACTAGTTTGAGTATTCTATCTTTATTTGAATAATCCTTCAAAATCTCAAAGCTAAAGCCTTTCTTTATAAGTTTGTTTATTTTGGATCTTAGAAGGGTGGAGTAGTTCGAACCAATTTCAATCAGCATCATCCCTTTCTTGTTTAATTTTTCTTGACCTAGACTGATGATTTTGCATATCAAATACGTACCATCTTTCCCTCCAAATAAAGCTCTTTGAGGTTCAAATCTTACGTTTTTT
>CAYSKC010000002.1:0-2986 GCA_964431615.1 uncultured Candidatus Saccharibacteria bacterium | reverse complement strand
CAAAGTTTTCGGATCGTCTTTCACTTCCATTCCGGATTTCTTTTTTCCTTCTATATATGGAGGGTTTGAGATTATAAGGTCAAATTTCTGTCTATTTGTTTTGGTGTCATGGGGCTTATTAAATAGTGTGAATACATTTCCGTGAAAAATTTGAAATTTTATATTAGAACTTTCGACATCGATATTACTCTTTCTAACTCTTATTTTAGAATCGATAAGCAACGTTTTTGTATTTATTAAACAAGTTTTGATGCTTTTTTTTGATATTTCTGAAGAAATTATTTTAATTTCTTTTTGTGGGTAATTTTTTTCAAGTATTATCGAAATAGGTATGCATCCAGTGCCTGTCCCAACTTCAAAAATTTTAATATTTTTTTTTTGGTTTTGTTTGATAAATGCTATTGCAAGATCGACAAGTATTTCTGTTTCTGGTCGAGGGATAAGAACATTCTTATCTACAAAAAATTCATGACCATAAAAGTTTTTTTTATTTGTAATATATTCGAGTGGATATCCTTCTTTTAATTTTTCAAGTGCAACAAGTATTTTTTTTATTGTATCTTCATTCACAATAGTATTGTAGTTAGTATGTATTTGAACTAGTGATTTTGAAAGAAAAAATTCAATTAGAGTCTCTGAAATTTTTTGTTTTTCGATATTTCTTTGTTCGAAGGCAAGTAGAGTAATTATTTTTCTATAGAGTTCTTCAATATTCATTAACTTATCAATGTCTGGGTTTCATTTATTAGTTCATCAAGATCTCCGTCAAGAATAGTTGCTATATTATGCCAATTTTTTTTTATTCTATGATCAGTAATCCTACTTTGAGGAAAGTTATATGTTCTAATTTTTGCAGAACGTGCTCCCCCACGTATTGCAGATTGTCTTTTATCTGTTGTTTGTGAGAGTTGTTTTTCTTTTTCGATATCATAGAGTCTGCTCTTGAGAATACTCATAGCTCTGGCCTTATTTTTGTGTTGGGATTTTTGATCTTGGCATGTAACAACGAGGCTAGAAGGAATGTGGGTAATTCTGACTGCTGAATCAGTTGTGTTGACACTTTGCCCACCAGGTCCTCCGGCTCTATATACATCAATTCGTAGATCATCTGGATTTATATCCACTTCAACATCATCGATTTCTGGGAGTACAACTACTGATGCTGTTGAAGTGTGTATCCTTCCAGAACTTTCGGTTTCTGGTACTCTTTGAACCCGATGAACCCCATTTTCAAATTTTAATTTTTGATATACATTTTTCCCAGCTATCAACGTAATGATTTCTTTAAATCCACCAAGTCCTATCTTATTTGAACTGAGTTGCTCAACTTTCCATCCATTTTTTTCGGCATACCTTATGTACATTCTGTATAAATCACCAGCAAACAAAGCTGCTTCTTCACCTCCTGTTCCTGCCCTAATTTCAATGATGGCATTTCTTTTATCATCTGGGTCTGGTTCGATCATCAAAAAGTGTAGTTTTTCTTGAAGTTCATGAACTTTTTTTTGAAGGTCTTGCTGTTCCTGTTCAGCTAATTGTTTTAGGTCTTGATCCTTTTGAAGTTCTTTGATTTCGATCAGTTCCTGTTCTTTTTTTTGGATTTCAGAAATTACTTCAATAATTGGGGAGAGATAGGCAATACGTTCGGATACGTCTTGATAATTAATAGTTTTTGATAATTCTGGAGACGTGATTTTGTCTGTGAGTTCCTTATATTCATCAATTAGTTTTTTTTGATATTCGGTTAACATAGTTTATTAATTTATGTTGATTATAACGAAAAACTCCTTCGGAAGGTAGGGTAGGTGGGATCGATATAATTATGGAATCTAATTACCTGAGTTTTTGAGCATGTCTCGAAGAGTGAGCGTTTGCTTTGCTTCCACTTTTTGTACTCTTGTCTTTCTTCTGTTTTCAAGTTTTTGTTTCTTTTTCCCAACTTTATCACCCATTTTTTTCTGTTTCTCAATTTTTTTGTTGAACTCCTCAACCTTATTTTCAGTGTCAACGATTATTGACTCACCCGTATATACGGGGTGCGAAGCACTAGATATTTCAACTTGAAATTCCTCAAGAGTTGATCCAATCATAAATTGTGTCCCTGAGCTTATGTCGGTAAATTTTGTCATAAAAAAATTTGGGTGTATTCCTTTTTTCATTATCTGTCTTGAATAAAAATTGACTGTTAATTATACACGAAAATAATAAATTGTGAAGCTTAATCAACTAAAAGGTTTGTTGTTTATTTGTTTATTTGTTTAAGTATAAATTAATTATTGAAAATAATTACTAAAGTTTTTCAAAATTATCTTTCAAAAAAATGTTTGAAGAGTAGGGGAGAATTACTATAAGTCTTAATAAATGTCCCATAGTAAATTTACTATAAGCATTAAAATTGTGGATAACTCTAAATTTGTCGTGTATGGAATAACTTTTTTTTAAAAAGTGTTGAAAGAGTGAGTATATTATATTTATTAATTTGGATAAAAGTGTGTATGTTTTTTTTCTTCTCTGTTGTTTTTGTGTCAAGTATATGTTACGATTATTTATTGCGTATAATAACCCTTATCCGCAATAAGGCAATAGGGAAAGCAAGGGGAGAGTCAGGGATACTATGTTTTGAAATTCAAACAAATCGACCAATTTATTTGTAATTATTACAATATTTATTACAATAATTATTTGCACTTCCATTTATAATATCTTGTAATAAACAAGGATTCTTTATTAACAGTTTTTATGAATATTGCCCTACCCCAAAAAAAAGAATTTTTATTAAGTCTTGTCAACAATAATTATAGCCAACACACGATTGAAGGATATGCCAGAGATCTGTTAATATATGAGCTTTTTTTGTCATCCATAAAAACAGAATTTTTGAAAGTTACAAAGCTAAATATCAGTGAATATAAGGGTTATCTAAAAACGGGGCAACATATACATGATTTGGAAAAATTGAAGGATGAGTTGAAAAATTCAAATAAAA
>CAYSKC010000001.1:15112-33426 GCA_964431615.1 uncultured Candidatus Saccharibacteria bacterium | reverse complement strand
ATCCATCAGGATAAAAGCTGAAGCTCGAGCGTGTTCGGCAACAATTCTAAATGCTTTTCGATACTCATCATCAACTTCCAAATTATAATGTCTTCCCGATAATTCTTCGATCTTCTTGATATATCCATCAAAAATATCTGTTTCATAAACTGAATTTTTTTCCTGTACAGCAACCACAATTCGCTCCAATCCTCCACCAAAATCAATATTTTTTTGATCCATTGAATTCCATTTATTATCTTCGCCAAACTTATACTCCATAAAAACACTATTTCCCACTTCCAAAAACCTTCCAGAATCATCATTGATATCATACTTCTCTTGAAGTTTGTATCCAGATCCAAGATCATAAAAAAGCTCTGTCGTTGGCCCACCAAGTTCCCCAACTGTATCGGGACCACGTTGCCACCAGTTGCTGTCCTTACCATATGGAAAAATTCTGTATTGCCAATTTTGACCTTCTTCAACACTTGAGGGCAATTTATATATATCATCTGAGTAGTCTGCCTCAATTTCATATTTTCTAAAAGTTCTCTTCCAGATTTCAATTGCCTGATCATCTTTTGAGACAGTCTCGTTTCCTCCCCAAACACTCACATAACACCTTTTTGGATCCAATCCAAATTTTTCGACATATAGTTCAAACATCCATGGAATTTGCTCAGCTTTTGTGAAATCACCCAAGGACCAATTCCCAATCATTTCAAAAAGTGTCAAATGCCTATTGTCGCCTACTTCATCTATGTCAATAGTTCGAATACACCTTTGGATATTAAAAAGCCTTGTACCAAGAGGATGAAGTTGACCGCCAAGATATGGAACAAGTGGAAACATCCCTGAATTTACAAATAATAGTGATGGGTCATTGTTGGGAACAAGTGATGCATTTGACACAAGTTTTGCAGATCTAGGATTTTCTAGCCAATAATCTAAAAACGCTTTTCTAATTTCTTCCGATGTTTTCATAATTTTATAGATATTAAATATAAAAATAACCCCTTGGTTGATTGCCCCCTTAATCCGGGACTACCTGTCTCCGCACAAAGCGGGAAACAATTAAAACCAAGGGGTCGAATTTCGACGGTACCACCCTCCTTCAAGCTTCGTTTGAAATGACAAATTACAAATGTCAACCTCCAAACTAACTTGCACTTACTTATGCTTTCTCGCAGCAAACGAACTACTCATCGCAGTCTACTCATGGGTGGCTGAAGAAATTTCTGATATTGGTTTTCAAACTATACCAACTCTCTGGAATCAAGAAAAATTCCCCTCTTCCCAATCAAAGCAAAGAAATTATATCGTATTTACTGTTATTACTAAACGTAGGCAATATAATAATTTTACATGTTAAAATTCAATTAATTAAGATAGCTTTATGTCAACAAAGATCTCAAATTATACTGACGCAACTGAATATTTATTTGGTTTAACCTCAGCAAAAACTCAATTTTCAAAACCTGGTCTCCATCTAAGACGTATCTCAAATTTTTTGAAAAAAGTCGAAAATCCACAGTTCAAATATCCTGTGATTCACGTTGGAGGAACTGCTGGAAAAGGATCAACTACATACCTGATAGCATATTTACTTTCAGAACTTGGCTACAGGGTTGGAATTCATACTTCTCCAAACCTTTTGAAAATCAACGAAAAATTTCAGACAAAGGAGAAAGGTAGTGACCTCCTTTCTTGCTCAGATAAAGAATTTGTTGGCCTTGTTAACTGGTTTATTCAAAACAATGAAAAATACGAACAGAATGCTGACAAACCGCTTACGTTTTATGAAATGATTACTGCAATGGTTTTTCAATTTTTTTTTGATAAAAAAGTTGATATTGCCGTTGTTGAAGTTGCAATGGGAGGAAAACTTGACGCAACCAATGTTGTAAATAGCGATGTGGCTGTGGTTAATAGTGTTGGATTTGACCATATGGAATTTTTGGGAAATACACTAGAAAGAATCACATTGGATAAAATGCAAATCATGAAACCTGAAAAAAAATTTATATCCGGACTAAGAGATAAGAAATTAAATAAACAAATAGTTAAACATGCAAAACAGCTCAAATCAAAACTAGATATCATTGGAAAGGATTTTGAATACAATATTCAAAAAATAAATCTAAGTGGGAGTGAATTTGGAATTCAAAGTTCAAAATTCAAAATTCAAAATATAGTTCTTCCTTTAGTTGGAGACTATCAAGTTCACAACGCAACACTTGCGATTCAAGCTGTTGGAGAATTCGTAGGATTTGAAAAATTAAATACAGAAATTATCAATAAAGCTTTTGAAAAGGTACAAATAAAAGCACGATTTGACATAATTTCCAAAGACCCATTTATTATTTTGGATGGTGCCCATAACGAGTTGAAAATGAGGAAGTTGACGGAATTTATCGACAGAAGTGAAGAACTCAAAGCGAAACCATTAAATTTGTTGATCGGGATTTCAAATGGAAAGGATGCAGAAAGAATTTTTGAGGAAATAGAGAAGTTAAGCCCACAAAAAATCGTAATTACTGAGTTTACCAAACAGTACTACAAAAAGATTACATCTTATAAAGCAAAACAGTTATTTAAACTTGTATCCCAAAACCTCCATTTTTCAAAAACAAAAATTCAAATCGAGAGGGATCCCCACAAAGCCTTCAATTTGCTCAAGAATCAAACCAAAAATAACGAATATATGCTTGTAACAGGCTCTCTGTATCTTCTAGGAAAAATCTACGAAATTCTGTAATATAAAAATCAAAAATAGTTTCTATATGAGTGTATTATCTGATAAATAATGATTGAGACAATTATGTCTTGGCTCGAAAATTTGATTGAAACATTTGGACCCTTAGGTGTTGGTTTTGCCACATTTATTGAATCAATATTTATTCCTCTTCCATCAGAATTTATCCTGATCACCGCAGGAGCAATGATTACTTCCCCACAAGAATTAGTACTATATATTTTGTTGTCAACCATAGGCAGTTATCTCGGAACACTCGTTTTCTACTCCATAGGTTTCAAATCCAGAGATTTTGCATATAAATTTATTGAGAAATATGGAAAATTTTTATTACTTCAAAAAACAGACATTGAAAGAGCAGAGTACGAGTTTACAAAAAGAGGAAGATTATTTATTTTCTTTGGAAGGCTCATACCAACGATCAGAAGCATTATTTCATTTCCTGCAGGTATTTCAAAAATGAATTTCACAACATATACTGTTTTGACAATAACGGGATCATTTTTGTGGAACACCGCCTTGCTTGTTTCTGGATATGTGTTTAAAAATGAATATCAAAAAATTATTGAGTTTATTTCAAAATACGAAAAACTTGTTCTAGTCATATTGTTTATTTGTATCCTAGTTTTTGTTTTCAAAAAATATACAAATAATAACAAAAGAATTCCTGAACAAAAATCATAATCTTGATATTTCTTATAGAAGAAATTAAAACTTTCGCTTGTCAACAAGCTCGAAAAAGCTTATCCTTGTAGAAGATCTATATCCAAATCATTATGAAGTAATATGCAAGAAGAGCTTGAAGAAAATTCCAAATCTAAACAACAAAAACCAGAAGAACAACAGCTTCAAAAAAAACGTAAATTGAAAAAAGGTTGGCAGGTTTTTGTAGCAGTTTTTTTGGCACTTTCCCTTCCTTTAGGATTGATCGCTCTTAAATTATCTCTAGACTTTCGATCACAAGCTGGTCCCACAGAAAAACCATCTGAGGTTGTGGCAAGCAATATTTCAGATTCAACTGCAGTTATTTCATTTCAAACTTTGGGAAATAAAACTTCTGCACTTGTAAATTATACTGATGAAACTGGAAGTCAGAGTGGAACTGTATTTGATTCAAGGGCAATCGGGACTGATGACCGTTACAATCTCCACTATCATAAACTAAATAATCTCAAACCAGATACAACCTACACTTTCACAATCACAGTGGGTTCCGAAAACTATACCGATCCATTATATATATTTACTACAGCTTCAACTCCAGATTCAATTCCTGCACCAAGACCAATATATGGAAAAGTTGAAGGCAGTAGTTTTCCAGAAGGGATAGTATATGCACATATAGAAGATGGACTTGAAAACTCAACAACCGTATCTGAACTAATTCCAGAAAATGGGGCATACACATTAGACCTTGTCAATGCAAATTTTTCTGATAGTAGATCCACGCAAAATAAAACTATGTATGTATTTGTAAATGTTGCTTTGAATGGAAAAGGATCGGTACTTACAAATTCAAATGAGGACGAAATTCCAGTCATATCGGTTACTTTAACTCATGAAGATTATGACCCTGGGGCAGCTCAAGGAGGAAATATCAGACCAACTATCACAACAACACCAACTTCATCACCAAGTATTACAATTGAACCAATTTCAAGTCCCAGCCCTACTCCAACGCCTATTATTACAAATTCAGTCCAACCTCAAAGCTCTGACTTTCTTCTCTTTTCAAAAGATAGTCAATCACCAAATGAAACCGACCCAAAGGCACCAGAAAATATTTTTGTAAGCAATATTAGTGAAACTAGTTTTACCGTAAATTGGACTACGCGAGTGCCAACAGAGGGAAGTGTTGTGTATGCCATAAACTCTCCAACACTCACAAAAAGAACACTAGATGCTAGAGATACTCAAAGTAATATCCAAAAACGATACACCCATGGAGTTAATCTCTCTGGACTTGATATTTCACAAGAAGATTTGGTGAATTTCAGACTTTTGGTTGATGGAGTGGAATACCCAAAACAAAATCAATATTCATACACTCCACCACCAATACTAGATTCACCGCCATCTCCAACCTCTATAGATGGATCCATTGAACCACAATTTGAATATTCGCCAGAAAAAAACGATTTTCTAATTTTTACAAAAGTAAATAGCAATTCTACATGGGTGTCAGGAGTTACCAAAGACGTAGAACTGACTTGGAATCTTCCTATAGGGAACGCTAGAAGTGAAGACCTTAGTTCATACACACCAGCAAATGAAAGTTCTACTTTCCAAATACATGCACTTGGGGAATACAATTCTGCAAACTCAACAACAACTTCTGGACTGACACAACTGACAAATATCAAATTAAATCCAGGAATTACCTTCACAAATGTTGAAGAAAATGATCTCATACCACCCGGTGGAGCAATATCTGGCTTTGCTCCTCCCTTATCAGATGTAGAAATTTTTATTGGTTCATTTTCTGATACTACAAAATCAAACGAGAAGGGAGAATGGAATTATTCACTTCCAATAACTCTAACTAGTGGTAATCAGATAATTAAAATATCGAGTGGAGGGAAAGAAATGACAATGAATATTTCGATTCAAGAACTAGAAGATCTACCAATTACAGCAATACAAGATTATCTTATCTATATACCAGGTGTAATCATATTGCTTTTTGGACTTTACTTATCCTACTGGACCAATAAACAAAGAGACCTTAAGTAAAAAGGTCTTTAAAAACGATCCAAACCATCTATTTGAAATAATGGTGTGGGGTATACAAAATATCATCTTGATAATTGATTTTTCTATGTAAATTAACCACTAATAAACTTTATCTTCTTACCATAAGAAGATAATTGAATGATTTAATACTGAAAAGTGTTTTTAATCAACCCCACTTATTAGTCTCATCTATTATTATCTGCAAATTTATCTTTTATATGAAATTTCTTTTCAGTCACTTTCGGGTTTTTTCTTCCTTCGTGAAACACACACTTATATTCGGGTTTTTTATATCAATTTAATCAAAAATACTCGAGACTTTCTTTGTTTTGCGTAACAAATAATTGTAATATTTGTGAATGTCGATTATTTGTGAATAATTTAAACTTATTCTTATACATCTATTTAATATGTTTCAAATATTGAAACACTATTTGCCAATTTCTTTTATTAGAAATACTTAACAGTATGTCCCAATCAAGAAAGTAAAATTTTTTTTGTTTTCTAAAAGTGTTCCCCAAACAAAAACAGAAGGAGAACTTAATTAATTTTGTATGTTATATTTAATAAGAACTTTTTTTTTGATAACAAAACTCTTATTTTTCAAATCGTAACATTTTGGACAAAAAAAATCGAATTAAGTTACTTCCAGATAGCACCATCAAAAAAATAGCAGCTGGTGAGGTTGTTGAAAGACCAGCCTCAGTTGTAAAAGAAATAATTGAAAACAGTATTGATGCAGATGCAGATGAAATAAAGATAGAAGTTATTGAAGGCGGAATCAGACAAATAAAAATTTCCGATAATGGAATAGGAATGAGCGAAGAAGATGCAAACGAGTCATATAAGCTTCACACAACATCAAAGATCAAATCAATTGATGATTTAAACAATATAAATTCATTTGGTTTTCGGGGTGAAGCCCTTGCAAGTATCTCTGCTATTTCACAAACAGTAATTCATTCCTATGAAAACAAAAGCAAACCAATAAAACTAGTTATTGAAGAGGGGAGAATAATTGAATCAACACCTTCACCAAGAACAGTGGGGACTACGATTACCGTTACAGACATTTTTAGGCATCTCCCAGCTCGAAAAAAATTCCTTCGTTCAGCACAAACTGAGTACAGAAATATTTTGATAGAAATTATTAAAGTTGCTATCAGAGAACCACAAATAAAATTCGAAGTCTGGCACAATCAAAAACTGACACTAACCCTTGCTAAAACTAATGATTATAAACAGCGTATACTCGATATTTACCCAAATTTACAATCCCAAGATCTAATAGATGTGTTTCTCGAATCACCCCTTGTAAATATTTCTGGATATGTAATCCACCCAAACAAACTTAGCGCCGATAGAACAAAGCAGTTTTTATTTATAAATAATCGATTTGTACTCGAGAAAAGCATATCAAAAGCGATAAGGGATGGTTATTTCTCCATGATTCCAAAAGAAAATAATCCAGGGTACTTTCTAAATTATGAAATCGACCCAGAACACTTGGATATAAATATTCACCCAAGAAAATTGGAAGTAAAAATTGATAGGATTGGCGAGATCTTTTCTATGACAAGACGTACAATAGAATCAGCTCTCAAGAAAAAAGTTCAAAACGATTTAGCACAAAAGTTTGGTACAAATTTTCAAGCATATGAAAAACAAAAAGACACTGGGAATTTTTTTTCTCCAGAACAAGCCCAAAATTCACAGATCAAATCAACAATAATTCCACTCAAAGAAACATTTAATTTTGGAAAGCCCACGAAGAATCTAATCAAAAAAAGCCTAGCTTTTACTGAAAGAATACTCAATCCAACCCCAGATCTTTTCAAATACACTCAATTATTCAAAACCTATATTCTCCTTGAGAAAGAAGACGAGGTCCTGATAATTGATCAACACGCAGCTGACGAACGGATAAATTTTGAAAAAATATATGCAAAAATTGAAAATGAGAAGATGCTCGAGAAAAAAGATTTGCTTATACCAATAAATCTAGATTTTTCGGATGAAGAGATAGAACTAGTCAAAGAAAATACCCTTCTTTTTTCTTCGCTTGGTTTAGATATAGACATATTTGGAAAAAACACTATCAAGATAAACACTATCCCAGAATTTTCCAGAGACATTGACTTTCTTGCGTTCTTAAAAGAAATAATTGAAACCTTGAGAAATAAAAGCGATGACAGTGCCAAAGATACAAAACACAAAATTGCTTCTTCACTTGCCTGCCATGGAAGCATTCGAGCCGGAAAAGAATTGACAGGAATTGAAGTTGAAAAATTGGTATCCGATCTATTTAAATGTGAAAAACCCTATTCCTGCCCACATGGAAGACCTATTATCTGGACTCTTACAAAAAAGGAGCTTGAAAAAAAATTTAACCGATGTAAATAAAAACAAATTAATTTTTGTCATTATTCTTTTTATAGTGTTGACTATTCTAAGTATGCTTTATCTATATTTCCAAAAAAAAACAAATAATAATGAAAATAATTCATCCGAAATAGTTTTTTTAAATATTTGTAGAACTAGCCATAACACCAGAAGAACAGGCCAGGGGACTGATGTATAGACAGGGAATGGATGAGGACAAGGGAATGCTTTTTGTGTTTGAAACAGCAAAACCACTATCTTTCTGGATGAAAAACACATATATACCACTCGATATATTATTTATTGATCACAATGGAACAATAAATACAATACACAAAAACACTACCCCGAAAAACACCGAAATCTTTTATAAATCAAAAAAACCCTCAGCCTATGCAATAGAAGTGAATGCGGGATTTTGTGATAAATACAAAATTAGTGAAAATGATCATATTTCAATTCTAATAAAATGAAGCCTCTTTTAAGATGGCCGTAAATGCCCACCAATACTTGTTTTTAAAGCCTTCGAAGTGATGATTAAATAGTTTGTACAATTCACACTTTTTTTGTATAAACATTTGACATAACAACAAAATTTTTGGTACACTGGTGTCAGAAATCACAATAGTGATTTTGCGAAAAGGCAGTAAAATAGTTAAAAGTGCAAGCAAGGATCCCCCGCAAGGGGGATCTTTGTTATTCATAAAATTTTTCAAAAAAATAATGTGAAAATTTACACATTTTATTTTGAAAGTGTATATAATTAGAAGATTTCAAAATCGGGGTTCAAAAAATGAATCCAAGGTAATTTATTTTTTAAAATTTTCGTATGCAGACAAAGTTGCAAAAGGGAGTGTTAGTTGTACTTGCATCCCTAATGGCATTGTTCGGTCTTGGTTCAATGCTAAACATGGTATCAGCCCAAACTGATCCAGATCTTCTAGAATATGACTATGGTTATGATTATGGTTATGACTATGACTATACTTATGATTACCCAACCGAAGAAGCTCCTGCATGGGTAATGGTTTTGACAATTGTTTGCTGGTGTTTGTTTGCTGTTTTTGCAATTGCAAATATAGTTGTATGGATAATGTCTCTTGTTCATTGTATTCAGAATGCACCTGCTGACCAGAAAACACTTTGGATAATTTTGATTTTGTTGGTTCCATTCGCAAACTGGATATATTTCTTCACAAAAAGAAAACAATGGGGTACCCAACCAGTTAAAGAAGTCAAAGAAGCAAAAGAGTAGATTAGTTATCGGTTTTATTGAATACAACCCTGTACCACAAGTACAGGGTTTTTTGTTTTTGTATCTAAATTTTTATATTTTTTCTAAAAAAGTTTTCTCTGCTACCTGTTTCTTGTTTTCCATATTATAATGTCAACAATTGCTTAACTTCTTATTATCTACAATATGAGTTCTTATTTGATTCCATCAGTCATTGAAAAAACACACGAGGGGGAGAGAGCATATGACATTTACTCAAGACTTCTGAAAGATAGAATTATTTTTTTGGGAACAGAAATAGATGATCAAGTTGCCAATGCAGTAATTGCACAGCTTCTGTTTTTGGAAAAAGAATCACAAGATAGAGATATCATTATGTACATAAATAGCCCTGGTGGAATTGTGTACTCGGGACTAGCAATCATTGACACAATGAATCATGTCAAACCAGATGTAGTCACAATCGCAACAGGAGTTGCTGCATCAATGGGCGGAGTGATTCTTTCGGGAGGACAAAAAGGTAAAAGATATGCACTTCCTCATAGTATGATTCATATGCACCAACCTCTGGGAGGAGCTAGAGGACAAGCAAGTGATATTGAGATTGAAGCAAAAGAAATCCTTCGCTTGAAAGACTTACTTGCTGAAATGCTTGCCAAAAATACAGGACAGAAAAAAGAAACAATAATAAAAGACTTTGATAGAGATGTTCATATGACTGCAGATCAAGCCGTTAAATACGGATTTATCGATAAAGTTATTCAAAAAATGCCAAATACTAATTAAACAAAAAGGCAACGACACAGATGACTGAGATGGTTTCATGCATCATTCCGGCATACAACGAAGAAAGATATTTATCGAACATCCTGAAGGTTACAAAAGATCATCCACTGATCAAGGAAGTAATTGTGGTTGATGATGCTTCAACAGACAAAACATCAATGATTGTTGAAAACTTTGGATCAATAACATTAATATCACATAAGCAAAATCTTGGGAAAAGTGATGCACTATCATCCGGACTCAAACTTGCAAAGTCTAAGACAGTTTTGATGCTTGACGCCGATCTTCTCAACCTATCGTATGAAGATTTGACAAATTTGATCGAACCGGTTGTGAAAGGAGAAACAGAGGTAACAATGAGTCTGAGAAAAAATATTTTTTTCATGTGGAAGATTATTGGTATTGATTTTCTAACAGGTGAAAGATGTCTCCCAAAAAAAATTCTCGAAGAAACCATCGACCATAACACAAAAGGCTATACCTTAGAAACCAAAATAAACAAATACATTTTAGAACACAATTTAAAATTCTCTGTAATTCCAATTTCTGCTAAATACTCTAAAAATATTGGTAAACACGGTTTTATTAGAGGTATCCTCCACTTTATCAAAATGGTAATCAATATTCGAGAAAACATTACATTTGCGAGATTATTCATACAATTGTTCCAAATGTATCAAAACAAATCCACAACCAAACATTCCAAATAACTACTTTATGAAAAACTAGAATATGTTTTCCCTTATGCTAGATAAAAATAAAATAGTCAACTCGTTAGCTCACAAAACAAAACTTATACAAAGCCCAAAAAGGGATGAGTTGCTCAAAGAACTCCAAAATTTTTGAATTTGAAATTGTGATAAAATTACTCACATAAAAATTTTGGGCGGTTAGCTCAGCTGGTAGAGCATTCCCTTGACGTGGGAAAGGTCACAAGTTCGATCCTTGTACCGCCCACCACTGAAAATTTTAAAAACTCAAATTTAAAAATTTTGGAAAATTGTTCCATTTTTATATTTTTCATTTGCCATTTGTTATTTGTCATTTTAACGGGGGGGTCTTAGCTTAACTGGTTAAAGCACTGCTATGGCATAGCAGGGAGTGTGGGTTCGAGTCCCATAGACTCCACTTCTCAATTGAACAATCTCACTAAATCAACGCCACCATAAACAGAATTCAAACAAATGTATAATACCTATAATTATCAGTATCTTGAAAATGAAAATAATAAAGGCAGAAAATTCACACAGAGTTGATATTGAAAAGCTTCTAACAGAGTTTTATCAATATTTGTATACCAATATTCGAAATATATATCAGATGAAAACCGAAGAGTTCAAAGACCTCACTAAATCGGTCAAATGTGAAGTTGAAAGATTTTTAAGTCAAGATATCTATACACTATTAGCCATAAATGATGGAGAGGTTATTGGCTATATTAGTGGTGAAATAAAAATAAACCCTCAAAAAAAATATGATATCTTTGGATATATTGAAGATTTTTTTGTAACAAATAAATACAGAAGAAAAGGTATTGGAAAATTATTGTTGAAAAAGATGAAAGAAAATTTTCTACAAAAAAAATGCAAATATATCTCTTTATTCTGCAATATAAATAATACAAGATCCATAAAATTTTATACAAGAGAAGGTTTTGTTCCTTCTGCCATTGAATATCAACTTAATTTGATTGACAAGCATTAGAAATTATCAATATAGCCTTCAAACCTTTTGGAATGTGGTTAAATAGATTAAAATTATTTTGACTTTTTTAAAGTATGTTGAAGTAGTTTAGGATTACTAGAAAATGGATTTAAACTATTTAAAACGGACAGAATATTAAAAGATATCTGCCTTTTTAGCTATTTCAAATGTAGTATTATTTATTTTGTGGGCCCGTAGCTTAGTCTGGTAGAGCGTCACATTCGCATTGTGAAGGTCGTCGGTTCAAGTCCGATCGGGTCCACCACGTGATGACGTTCAAATTCGAAGAATTTGTCACGTCAAACGTGGTGGGAATAAAGCGTTTAACGTGATGGATTTCGAAGAAATGCAAACGTTATCACGCTTTCATGTAACAATTAAACTCTCTCAGAAACAAACATGTGAAAAAACCACCTAATTTTGTAGTTCAGCACAATGTCTTTTCTAAAACCTACTGTTAGAATCCTTTTTTGTTAGAAACATTATGTACTATGTATATGTACTAGAAAGTTTGAAAGATAAATCTTGGTATATTGGATATACTTCAAATCTAAGTGAAAGGATTAATCAGCATAATAATGGAGAATCTAAATACACTTCTAAACATACTCCTTATAAGTGTATCTTATATATTGCATTTATTAAAAAATCAGATGCAAAAAGGTATGAAAAATATTTAAAATCTGGATATGGAAGAAGAACGTTAATGAAAATGATGAAAGATTATTTGAAAGATCACAAAATATTTCAGATTGAAATTGAATAATTAATGTTCATAACTTCTATCACCACGTGATGACTGTAATTCTGAGTTAAATCTTAAAGGTCCATTGTTAAAAGTAAAGTGTAATTTTCTTCCCAACAAGTAATTTTATGTGGTTAAAATAATTACATCCTTCTCAATTTCTTCTATAATGGATTTGTCACAGGTTACAAAAAATGTTGAAAAATAAAAAGAACCAAATTTTAATAGGGCTTATTGGTCTTTTGGTTGTTTCTTCAACCGCAACAACCATTATAAATAATAACCTCAAGAAAAAAGAGGAGAGCGTGCTAGCCGAAACCGTTACAGTCACAGCAAGAGTTGGAGGATGTATACTCGATATAAACGCAGATATGGAAAGAAGGTACAAAGACAATATGAGTACTTACCTAACGCTTGATATATATGATGAAGATGATGAAACTCACCTAGGGTCTGTTACGACACTAACCGATGAGGATGGCGAGGCTGTGGTAGATATATGTGCCGAGGGTCTTACAATACCAGATGGCAGATATGATTTTCAAGTCAGAGGTTATTCCCATATTACAAAAAAATTTGAAGATAAAAGAATTGAGTACGATCCAATTGGCACACTTGACTTCACAGAAAGTGAAACTTTTGAATTTTTTGCGGGAGAGACAAGTAATATCTGGGATGACAAAATAAATTCCTTGGATATTTCAACATTGATAAACAATATGTACTCAGATGATTATAAAAATGATTTAACACAGGATGAGAAGGTAAATTCCCTTGATGTCTCAAATACAATTGATAATTTCTATATGGAAGGTGATGCCGATTTATAAATATTTTAATAATTATAATTAACATGAAAAAAATACTTGAAATACCCAAACTGGTATTTGTTATCTTGTTTTTGTCATTATTCTCCTTGATTGAAAAACAAGTTGTAGAGGCTGCAAGTTTTGATTTCTCGCCTTCTGAATACACTTTTTATCACCAATGTCCAAGTCGTGTAAACATTGAGATTGACGTAACTGGCGATGTCTCAAATGCAGCAGATATCGAAATATATTTTGATCCATCAGAAATTACAATAATTGATAGCAATCCAAACCAATCTGGAAAACAAATTGGTACAGGAGATGCCTATGAAATTTATTTTGGAAATGAGGTAGACGAGATAAACGGAGTAATAAGATTAGCTGGAGCTTCTTTTTCAAATTACGTTACAAATACCAAAACCTTTGCTTATATAGATTTTGAATCAAAAATTGGATTCTCTGACACAACAGAATTTGAAATAAATTTTACTGGAGTGGGAGATACAAAAGATAGTAATATTGCCGAAACTCTCACAAGTGACGATCTTCTTGATGATGTAACCAATGGTGCATATGATTTCACCGCACCCCCTTTTGGATCGTGCACTGCAGATGTTATTCCACCCAATATTATTTTTGTTTCACCAACTCCAGGACAAACTGGGGTTCCTTCTTGGACAACCGTCAGAATACAAATTACTGATACGCTGAGTGGAGTCAACCTAGATACCGTCCAGTTTACTATAAACGGGGAAATTTACACCCCGACAAGTTCTCAGGTTGTCTATTCGGGATCATCTCTTGATTATATTTTTACAATCAACCCCAGTACAGAAATCTTTGAAAATGATTACAATACAGTTCTCGTAACAGCTACAGACTATGCAGGTACCACCTACCCAAACACCTCCGCCCCCACTTCCACCCACAACTCCAACCCCATTGGTTTGTGAAGAAGTAGTATGTCCAACATGTCAAGAATGTACAGAGATTATTGAAACTTCAACCGATCTAGAACCAGACATAGAACAAAAATGTAGGGACAGATTGGGCACGACTCTTATAGAAACCGTCATAGACAATTCACCAAAATACAATATGCTTGTAACAACTGGTTTATTAGCTACGGGTATCATATCTTATCTAATGTTTTTAAATACCCCAGGCTTACTCATAAGCCTCATCAGTATGCTTCTTGGAAAGAAAGAGGAAAATCCTTGGGGAGTAGTAATGGACGCCTCAACAAGGAAACCTATTTCACTTGCCTTATGTAAACTTTTTCTTGCAGGTACAACAAATTTGGTAGAACAAACAATTACCGATAACGACGGAGTTTATGGTTTTTCAATTTCCCCTGGCTCGTACAGACTGGAAGTTACAAAACCTGGTTATGAAAAAGAGGTTCTCAAATTCTCTTTCGGTGAAGGTGAATATGGATATGTAAATGATGTAATGCTCTCAAAAACTGACCTTAAAGCAACAGGACAACAAGACAAACCACTTATTGGGACAGTCTTTAGATCTCTTCTAAATATTTATAGAAAGTTATTCCCATTTCTTTTTGGTGTAGGACTTGTTATCGCTGTATTCAGTGAAATCTATGCCCCTTCAACAACCAACACAATAATACTAATTTTGTATATCGTTGTCGGTAGTATCTATCTATATTCAATAATACTCGAAAAACAGAGCAAATTAAGTTCCATTGTAGATCCATCAACATCCTTAAGGATTCCGAATGCACTGATAAAAATATTTAGTCTTGAAAATGGAAAACTAATTGACACAAAAATTACCAACTCAATGGGTTTCTTTGATTATTGGAAAGAACCTGGAGAATACGCACTTCACACATCTGCAAGAGGATATTCGTTTCCGTCGGAGGTACAAACTGATTTAGAAAAAATTGTTGTAAATAGCACACCTATGTTAAAAGTCAGATTAAAAAAAGGAAAAAATAAATTAAAAATACTTGTTGATCCAATCGAAAGCTAATTTTTTTTTAAATGAACAAAACTCTATCTGCCCAAATATCACAAATACTGGGGACATCTCCCAAATTTGATTCGAAATTCAAAGATTTGTTCACAAGAATAAGTCAGCTTTTTGATGAATATGAAGACAAAATTCATTATCTTGAAACACAAAAAACCACACAATCTCCAATTGAAATTGAAAACATCAATAGAGAACTGAGACAACAATATGCCTACCAACAGGATATGATAAACAACCTAAAATCAGCTATTGCTGCACTTGAACCAAATTCACCAACCCTTCAAACTTCTACAGAAGAAACAGGAGAAGGAGAACTTACCTACCTTACGAATTCTCTACTTAAATTAATTGAAGCTGAAAAAGAAGCAAGTAAAAGAATTGAGGAAAAGGCAAGCGAGCTCGAAAGTTTAAATAAATTATTGCAAATTGAGAAAAGTACCCTTGCCCAACAACAAGCTAAAGACCAAGCAGTTCTTCTAGCGATTGGAGATGCACTTGTTGTAACTGATAAAGAAGAAAGTATTCAAATGGTGAATAAAACATTTGAACATTTGCTTGGGTTTACATTTGTAGATATCAAAAATAAAAAATTTTCGGATATCGCAAAGTTAGAAGACAAATACGGACATTCGATATCAAAAAGTGAATACTTTCACCTCAAATCTATTCAAACAGGAGAAAAGATTATTTCTCCAGCCGAAAAAACCTACTACCTTGTCGTAAAAGACGGAAAAAAACTACCTGTCCGAATTACTTCCACCCCAATTATTTTGAACAACAAAATAGCAGGTTCGGTCAGTGTATTACGTGATATTACCGACGAGGAAGAATTAAACAAATCAAAAACTGAATTTGTCTCAATTGCATCTCATCAGCTTAGAACCCCCCTATCTTCAATCAACTGGTACACAGAAATCCTTCTTGATGATAAAGAATTATCAAAAAATCAAGATTATCGGACATACATTGAAGAAATTCAAAATGCAAAAGAGAGAATGACAGATATCATCAACGCTCTTCTTGATGTATCCAGAATCGAGTTAGGAACCTACAAAATTGCCCCAGAAAAGACCAAGTCAAAAGAATTAATTCTAAGAGTCATAAATGATTTGAAATCAGAAATATCAAGCAAGAAATTGAATATCTCACTTACAATTCATCCATCTATCAATGATCTTCTTGTTGATACAAAATTATTCACGATAATGGTGCAAAATTTAATCTCAAATTCTGTGAAATATACACCAGAAAACGGTCGTATCGAAATATTGCTATCTCAAGTAAAAAACAATACACTTCATTTATTTTTCCAAATCAAAGATACTGGATATGGAATATCAGAAAAAGATAAAGATAAAATTTTTTCAAAGATGTTTCGGGCAGACAATGTCCGGAAAATCAGCACAGATGGAAACGGACTAGGTCTCTACATTGTCAAATCGATAATTGAATCAATAGGAGGAAACATTTGGTTTGAATCAAAACTAAATAAAGGAACAACATTTCGTTTTGTTGTCCCCAAAACATGGGAACAAAGGAATGTGGATTCTTCAGCACCAGTACTCTCCGGATCGAGATAAGTAATTTGATCTATTTCAAAATTTTTTAATAATAGGTCCAATTCAAAAATATCTGTTTCTTTGTTATAATTAACTAGAAGACAGGGAGAGGAAGTAGTAAGTGAGAAGACCTCAAAACAAATTACCATCAAAAATGAATACACTCACCGAAGCGAAATTGAAGGTGGAACCGTCTTTAGCCCAAAGCAAGGACCCTTTTAAAAACATTATTTTTTTTGTTTTTAAGAGAGTCTTTTTTTTTTTGTTAATAAATATAGTGTATGTTCAATAATAAACAAGTTAAACAGAATCTTCTTATCACCATCACCCCGTAGGGGGTAGTTTTTGTTGGTAAATATGAAACGAAATTCTCAATCATATCTAAAACACTATTAATTATTAAATATAAAGAAATGGATAAGTATGAAGATTTTAAAGATTTATTGCCTGATTGGGTAGATGAATCAAATTTTGACCTATATAAAATGCGACATACTGCCGAACATGTTTTGCACTTGGCAGTTACAAATCTATTTCCAAAATCCAAAAGAGCAATGGGTCCCCCAATTGAAAATGGCTTCTATCACGACTTTGATCCAGGGGATCACAAGGTTTTGGAAGAAGATCTTGGCAAATTAGAGGAAGAAATGGATCGAATTGTAAAAAAATCTTTACCAATCGTTCGAGAAGAAGTGTCTTATGAAAGAGCAAAAGAACTCTTTGCAGATAATCAATACAAGCTTGAATGGATAGAACTGTATGGAAAGAACAAAGGAAAGCTCAGTGTCTACTGGACGGGAGACCCTAATGATCCCAAATCAGACGTAGACTTATGTAAAGGACCACACGTTAAGAATACAAATGAAATTGGATTTTTCAAATTAATGAGCATAGCTGGAGCATACTGGCATGGTGATGAAAAAAATAAAATGCTAACGAGAATATACGGAACAACATTCGCCACAAAAGAAGATTTGGACCAGTTTATCGAAAATAAAAAATTGGCAGAAGAAAGAAACCATAGAAAAATTGGAAAAGAAATGGAGCTTTTTGCTATATTCAACGAAATTGGGCAAGGCTTACCTGTGTGGCTTCCAAATGGATATGCTATGAGAAGGGTAATTGAGGACTATATGCTTTCTCTTGAAAGAAGTTATGGATATACTCATATTCTCACTCCTCATATCAACAAAAAAGAGCTTTTTGAGATATCCGGGCATCTGTCATTTTATAAAGATTCAATGTATTCACCAATTGAGATTGATAACGAAACATACTTTCTCAAGCCTATGAACTGTCCAGCAGGACTAATGGTTTACAATATGAAACCAAGAAGTTACAAAGAATTACCTCTTAAAATTGGTGAGTTGGGCACAGTTTATAGATATGAACAATCGGGTGAACTTCAAGGACTTCAACGAGTTAGAGGATTTACACAAAATGATGCTCATATCTATTGTACACATGACCAGCTGGAAGAAGAATTTATGGAAGTAATGACTCTCCCCAAAATTTTTTACAAAGCAATGGGCTTTGACAAATATAGGTATCGACTTTCACTATCCGATGAAAAAAATGATAAATATGTTGGAAAAAGGGAAGAGTGGCTAAAAGTTGAAGAAGCGAT
>CAYSKC010000001.1:0-15102 GCA_964431615.1 uncultured Candidatus Saccharibacteria bacterium | reverse complement strand
CTTCTACGAAGCAAAGGGAGAAGCAGCATTTTATGGACCAAAAGTCGATGTACAAGCAATAAATGTATTTGGCAAAGAGGACTCAATTTCAACAATTCAAGTTGATTTCAATTTACCAGAAAGATTTGATATCAAATATGTAGACCAAGAAGGAAACGAGAAGAGACCGTTTATGATCCATCGTGCCCTTGCTGGTTCATTTGAAAGATTTTTTGCTTTTGCAATCGAACACCATGGGGGAAAATTCCCACTCTGGTACGCCCCAAAACAGATTAGGATTTGTCCAATATCTGACAAATTTATTGATTATGC
This sequence comes from uncultured Candidatus Saccharibacteria bacterium, assembly GCA_964431615.1. Lineage (GTDB taxonomy): Bacteria > Patescibacteriota > Dojkabacteria > B142 > WJKM01 > CAYSKC01. The sequence continues at coordinate 14,790 of CAYSKC010000001.1, read as the reverse complement.
AAACAAAGTAAATAATTTGCTGAGAAACGAGGGTGAAAAATTCAATCTGTGGATTCGTTCTGATATTGATAACCGACCTGAAACCTTACAGGCCAAAATTAGAGATGCGGAAATAGAAAAAATTCCATATGTATTGGTTGTTGGAGGAAGAGATGAAAAAAACAACGAAGTCTCTATAAGAGTGAGAGGACTAGGAGATCAGGGAGCTATTTCATTTGAAATATTCAAAGAAAAATTTATCAAAGAAATACAGGAAAAAAAGTTATCACTCTGGGAATAAAAAGTGCTTTAAAACAACAAACAGTAATGGAAATAACGATACATTACAGGCTATTCCGCCTTGTTTCTTGTTTATTTCCTGTATGATATGATTAACTATATTAATCGGATTAAACGTGGACTCAAACAGGTACTCAGAAATTGAAACAATTAGACATTCTTTTTCTCATATTCTGGCTATGGCAGTAATGAGACTTTTTAAAGATACAAAATTAGGAATTGGTCCTGCAGTTGACAATGGTTTTTATCACGATTTTTTGTTTTCAAATCCCATTGGAAATAAGGAACTAGAACAAATTGAAGCAGAAATGCATAAAATCATCGAAGAGGAATTACCCTTTCAACAAATTTCTGTACCAAAAGAACAGGCATTTGACATACTTCACCTTCAAGGACAGGTCTTCAAAACAGAGATACTCAGTAAACTTACAGATAGTGAAGTGACTTTTTATAAAACTGGACAGGAATTCATGGACCTATGTAGAGGACCACATGTAGACAATACGGGGAAACTCGGTGCATTTAAGCTCATTGGAATAAGTGGAGTTTATTGGGACAACGATGAATCTAGACCAAACATGCAAAGAATACATGGGCTTGCTTTCAAAACACAGGAACAATTGGACAAATACCTCGATGAACAAAACAAAAAAATTGAAAGAGATCATAGAACAATAGCAGCACAGCTTGAGTTATGTTTGTTTGAAGCCGAAAACGGAGCAGGTCTTCCTATTTGGCTTCCCCGGGGTATGGCAATCAGAAGAATTATTATGAATTATTTGCACAAAGAAAATAATAAAATTGGACAAAAATATGTTCAAACCCCACTGATTTCGAGGACCCAAATTTTTAGGGATTCTGGGGATTTGGAGAAAGGCAAAAATTTTATGTTTCCCCCTATTGTACTTGAAAACGAATATTCACTAAAGCCTAGATCTGTAGTTCATCATATTCAAATCTTTAAATCAAAAAAAAGAAGTTATAAAAACTTACCTTTCAGAATCAGCGAATTTGATACTACATTTAGAAATGAAAAGTCTGGTGAACTGAGCGGTTTGTCTAGAGTTCGATCATTTACAAGTGATTCAAATACCATCATTTGCTCACACGAAGAACTCTTAAACGAGCTTACAAAAGCATTCCAGCTTACAAAAAAAATATATGATGATTTTCAACTAAAAAACTATAAGGCAGAACTAGCAATGAAAGGACCAAACGACAATCAATACCTAGGAAATCCTAAAGAATGGCTCAAAGCTCAAAATACGCTAGCTGAAGCAGCTAAAAACTCAGGACTAACGATATATGAAGCTCCAAACACAGCAAATATTTTGGGACCAGCCATAAATTTTATGTTCCCCGATGTTCGTGCAAGACAATGGAAGATTGGTAGTATTCAAATCGACATCACCGCACCCACAGTTTTTAAACTAAATTATGTTGATTCAAAGAACAAAAAGAAGCAACCTGAAGTGTTTTACCGAACTTCAATAGGTTCAATAGAGAGGTTCTTTGCTTTTATAGTCGAACACTTTGGTGGAGCATTCCCTTTGTGGCTTTCACCTGTTCATGTCAACATAATTCCAATATCTGAAAAATATGTTGAATATGCTCAGAAAATTTGTGATGAGTTGATTGAAAATGATTTAAATGTTGAAATAGACATGGCTTCAGAAACAATGCAAAACAAAATAAGGCAGTCACAACTCCAAATGATCCCATACATGCTTATATTGGGAGAAAAAGAACTTGATAACGATACTGTTTCCGTCAGACCAAGATCAGGACAAGACCTGGGACTGATGAAAGTTAGCGAATTTATTCAAAAAATTAAAAAAGAAATTGAAGAAAAGATAAATTTCTAGAGATGCAAATTTTCGCAAGATTCCTATTTTTGATATAATCACATGTTTTAATTTTTAATTTTTTTATCATCCAGAAGAATTTTTACACTAGAAGACCAGAGATTCCTCTATATGACAAGAATCAATTTATAAAATCATCTTTTGTACTTGTGATAGATGAGGATCATAATAAACTTGGAGAAATGAAAACATCCGATGCAATAGCGTTGGCACAATCAAAAGGGCTTGATTTGATTGAAGTTGCGCCTAGTTCAAATCCTCCAGTTGCAAAAATAATGTCATGGGCAAAATTCAAATATCAACAAGAAAAGAAAAAGAAAGAAACCAAAGGAAAATCAATTGAACAAAAAGAGATGTGGTTTAAAGCTTTTATTGAAGAAAATGATTTAGCTCATAAACTAAAAAAAGTACAGGAGTTTATCAAGAAAAAACACCCAGTTAAACTGACAATTAGGGCTAAGGGAAGAGTAAGAAGCGAGCATTTAAATGATCTGATGAATAGAATTATTCAACTCGTTTCAGAGTATGCTGAACCCCAAGGAGGAATAAAAATGCAAGGTAGAAATCTCTCAATAATTGTAAAACCAAGAAAAACAAAATTAATCAAAGAAATTCAAAAAGAGAAACCAACTGTTTCTCCTGAAAATATTTTAGATATGTCAAAAGAAATAACTCAAAATGAAGAACAAAATCAAAACACACAAAGCAAGTAAAAAAAGATTTAAAATATCCGGATCTGGACAAATAAGACACAATAAACAAGGAGATAACGATCATTTGAAAATCTTCAAATCTCGAGCACAAAAATCTAGGAAAAAAGGAAAAACAGATTTAGGCTCTAAAAAAGAGGAGATAAAAATAAAAGGATTAATTAATTAGTAATTATTATTTTTTTATTATGAGAATTAAACGAGGATTAGCCAAGAAAAAAAAGCACAATCGAATTTTGTCGCTTACCAAAGGATTTAGATTATCATATAGCAAATTATACAAACGAGCAAAAGAAGCTTTGCTACATGCAGGTCAATACTCATTTGCACATAGGAGAAAAAGAGGTGGAGATTTCAGAAGACTATGGATAGAGAGGATAAATGCAGCACTTTGCCAATATGATTTGAGATATTCTCAATTTATTGATAAATTAAAGAAAAATAACATCGAACTTGATCGGAAAGTTCTGGCCGATATGGCACTTGATGAGCCAGATGTTTTCAAAGCAGTTGTAGGTGAACTCAAATAAATACAAAATCAATAAGATTCAAAATGAAAGCTCTTGAATCAAGGCTCCAAAAAATTCTTAAAGAAGCGTTAGAAGAAATTAAGTCTGCGTCATCTTTGGATTCAATGGAAGCTGTCCGAATTAAATTCCTTGGAAGAAAATCTGAACTTACAGAGGTATTGAGATCGCTCAAAGAAATTGATAAAGACGAGAGAGCAAAGCTTGGGAAACTATCAAATGAGATAAAACTCCAGATTGAATCAGGTTTTGAAAACAAAAAAAGAGATATTGAAAAGAAACAAATAGAAGAGAAAATTAAAGAAGAGTGGATTGATGTAACTCTTCCTTCTTCCGAACTAGAAATAGGCTATGAACATCCAATACCCAAGATGATCCAGTTTGCTTGTGATATTTTCACTAGGATGGGTTTCGAGATATACTATCCAAACGAAGTTGACTCTGAATTCCACAATTTCACAGCAGTGAATATACCCGAAGGACACCCAGCTAGAGATATGTGGGATACTTTCTGGACAACAGATGGAAATGTAGCAATCACTCACACATCATCTATGCAACATAGGGTTTTAAAGACACATATTCCACCAATTCGTGCAGTTGTTCCAGGGAAGTGTTTTCGAAATGAAGCTACAGACTCAAGACACGAACACACTTTTTATCAACTGGAAGGAATGTATGTAGATAAGGGCATAAATCTTTCACATATGTTAGGAACCATCAAAGAATTTTTTTCAAACTTTTTTGAGACAGAGATGGACATACTTTTCACTCCAGATTTTTTTCCATTCGTAGAACCTGGGGGAATGATTTCAATTAGTACAAAAAATTTAAAAGGAAATTTTGAAAGAGTCACAAAAGGGACAGGTTGGCTAGAAGTCCTCGGGTGTGGAATGATACATCCAAATGTATTGAAACTTGCTGGTATTGATCCTGAAGTATACTCTGGGTTTGCATGGGGTGTCGGGATTGAAAGATTGATTATGCTGAAATATGACATAGATGATATTCGATTATTTCATTCTGGTGATTTAAGATTTATCCATCAATTTAAATAATGTACATATCATTCAATTGGCTCAAAAACTATATTCCAGCACTTGAGATTGCAAATATCGAAGAGTTATCACACAAGATATCTGGCGCTTTGGCTGAAGTTGAACAGATTATTGAAAAAGGAAAAGGACTTGAAAATATTGTTGTTGGTGAGATTTTGGCTGTTGAAAATCACCCAACATCAAAAAAATTAAAAATTGCACAAGTAAACATCGGAACCTCAAAAATTCAAATAGTATTTTTTGGAGAAAATGAAGATTTTGTAAAAAAGGGAACATTTTATCCAGTCTGTCTTCCTAAGGGTAAGGTGTATAACAAAGAAGTATATTCGGACACTTCCAGTGAAGAGTTCTTTACGGTAGAAATAAAAGAAATTGAGGGAGTTCGCTCAGAAGGCATGCTGTGCTCTCCAAAAGAACTCGGAGTATCCAATGAACACAAGGGAGTTTCGATACTCGGGGATGATATGAGACCTGGAGATAATCTTTTGCCCTATCTCAAAGATTACATCCTAGAAATCGAAAACAAATCCCTTACCCACAGACCTGACTGCTTTTCGCATAGAGGAATTGCAAGAGAAATTTCAGCAATACTCAACCTAGATTTCATTGATAAACAAATAGCCAGTACGCCTATTAAATCTGGAAATAAGCCATATAAAATTATTGTCAGAGAAAATAATCTATGTAGAAGATTCACTAGTATTTCAATTGAAAATATCAAGGTTAAACCAAGCCCAAGTTGGATGCAAATATTACTCTCCTACATTGGAGTAAGACCCATTAATAATATTGTTGATATTTCAAATTTTTTGATGTTTGATATCGGATATCCGATTCATATGTATGATTATGACAAAATTGAAGATCATACATTAATTGTCCGAAAAGCAGAAAAAAATGAAAACTTCAACGCACTCAACGAACAAAAATATAAATTAACACCAGATATGGTGGTAGTATCTGATAAAAATATGGTTGAAGATCTTGCAGGTATTATGGGAGGGGCTGAAAGTGAAATTTCAGATAAAACAAAAAACATTATAATCGAAAGTGCTTCATGGAATATGTTCAATATCCGAAAAACCTCTATGACACTTGGAATAAATACAGAAGCTTCTGTCCGATTTGCAAAAGGTTTAGATTCATTTGGAACTTTTGAAACTATCCAAAGAGCAGCCCAAATGGTAGAAGAAATATCCGGAGGAGAGACAGCATCAGAGATAATAGATATAACGAATGAAGAAAACGGGACAAGAATGCTCGAATTCAATGTCAGAGAGATAAAAAGACTTCTCGGGCTTGATTTAGAAAAAGATTATGTAACCCAAATACTAAATTCATTGAACATCAAACTTGCAGAAGAGCTGTCTGGAAACGATTTAGATACACCATTAAAATTACAAATACCATACTATAGAAAAGATATAACAACAGAAGTAGACATTATCGAAGAAATAGCAAGAATTTATGGATATTCTCAGTTCAAAGCTGAATTTCCAATTCGTTCCATACAAAGTTCTGTCCAAAATTCGGACATGGTATTTACAAAAAAAATCCGGACATTGCTTGCAGAGTCAGGACTTGATGAAATACTTACCTATACTTTTATAAGCAAAGAATTATATAAAAAATCAAATTTAGATCCGGATAAACTTAATAAGCTTATGAATCCATTGTCACCAGAGTTGGCTTATTTGAGAAGCGAAATACTCCCAAGCCTTATTGATAAAATTGAATCTAATAGTAAATATTTTGATTCATTTGGATATTTTGAGATTTCAAATGTTATAAAAAACAAAAAGACAAAAGAGGGAATACCTGAGCAACCCAAAAAAGTATCTGGAATTTATATAACACAAATTGATAGTTATAATAAACTGAAACAAAAAATTGATTTTCTATTTTCAAGACTATCAATTGATGTGAAATATATGGAATTGGAGAAATCATCCGAAAATGAAATCGTCAATTTGTTTCATCCAACCAAAACAGCTCAGATATTAGTCGCTGGAAATTTACTTGGGTTTATTGGAGAAATACATCCTATTGTTCAAAATTATTTTGGAGTAAATAATAAATCCATATCAATGTTTGATCTCAATTATGATATTTTGAAGAATTCATTTGGATTAAACAAGTCAAACTATATTGGTATCTCAAATATTCCAACAAGTAAAAGAGATTTAAGCATATGGCTTAACGAAAAAACTAGAGTAGGGGATCTAATTAATTCACTTGAAAATGAGAATTTTAGCAATTTGCTCTCGATATCATTTGTGGACTTATATATCAATAATCAAGGAAAAAAGAGTTTAACACTTAGATTCGAAATAGGTACTAAAACTCAGACTCTTGCAGAAAAAGAAATCAACGAATCAATAGAATCTATAAAAAACCACATAAAAGAGAAATTAAATTTGACACTCAGAAGTTAATTATCTTAACCACCGTCCCCAAAGAATTCGGAACCATTTTCAGTATCTTCTTGTAAACTCTCTGTAATTGTGATTGTCGATGCATTGCTAGAGAGAGCAAGCTTATCTTCTTCAGCTACAGCGTACAACGTGTACGTTCCTGCATTTGGTGCAACCCACCTATATTCAAACTTTGAATTGCTAAGTTTCCTCATTTCTCCAACATATGTGGTAACTCCACCTTCGCCACCTGATTGGTACAAAGTTACTTCATCAACATCTTTATTCCCGTCATATAATACACCGACTACTACTGATTCATAAGGGTTTGCAGAATTCTGAACATTCAATGATAGCGTTCCATATTTCGTTGTGTCTTCTCCTATAAAAATATTTACTGAAGAAGTTGAACTTTTACCTTTATTATCAGTTATCTCAATTGTTACCGTTGCATGTCCAGTAGAATAATTTGAAATATCTACTGTGTCCGAATACTCGTCTCCATCTTGTTCACCTATCTTTTTATCATTTAGCGATACTTCAATTGAAGAAACCTCCTTCCCATCACCAACAATACCTTTTACATGAATATTTAAACTGTCCAAATATGAATAACCGGGTTGAGGTGAATACACTATTGCCTGAGGAATATTTAGATTTATATTTCTATCTATATCACACTCCTCATATGGTGCTCCATAACCCTTAGCTAGAAGATATGCATCGACATCTTTCTGAAATTTCTCCACAGGAGACTTGAGTTCAACAAATTCTTTTTGAATTGCATATCCTGAAGCAATATCAATATCCCTCGCCAACTTATTGGGTTGATCGATACAGACCAAATGGTATTCTTTTTTGATATAAGAAGGAGGGTTTGTCCCTGCAACAGCAAGACCCAGTTCACCTATACAGCCATTCGAATCATCATCACATTTGCCTCCAGACGAAACAACACCAGATGGTCTTACAAAGGGCGTTTTGTCTGGAAACGCAGATGAAACAGCATCCATATAACTCCCAACCCAAGGCTCTACACTAGTTGAACCAAATGCACTTCCACTCATTGGAGTATTATCATTATTTCCCATCCAACCCAATGTTACAAAATCCGGTGACCACATTACGAACCAAGTGTCTCTATTGTTTTCCGATGTCCCAGTTTTTCCGGCTACATCTCTATCGAGCATATGCTTTGGGGGAGCGATAGATCCACTAGTTCTTGGATTTAAAATATTGTTTACAATATAAATAGCAGCTGGATCAGCAACGTTTACTTTTTCTGGTTCGTGGCTATATATTTCATTTCCATCAATATCAGTGATCTTCAAGATAACTTCGTGTTCGACAAAATCACCACCATTGGCAAACACACTAAATGCCTGTGCATGTTCTATTCCTTTTATATCTGCTCCTCCCAAAATAATTGAGGGGCCATAGCCACTTGGATTATTGTATGTTGTATATCCAAATTGTCTTGCACTATCAATATAATTTTGAATTCCCACACTTTCAATAATAAATAATGCAGGAATATTCAAAGATCTTGCCAATACTGAACGAACATCACCCATACCAGAGTAGCCTCCGTTCCAATTCTTTGGTCTGTACCCAGGTATTGAATTAATTGGGACATCAGGTAATATCGATCCAGATGAAATAACTCCAGATTTAAAACCAAGATAATATCCAAGAGCTTTGTTTGTTGAACCAGGTGATTGCAAAGTATCCAGTACATTCACATCGGAATCAAACCTATTTCCTTCAGTTTCATCTAGTTCATCACAATTTGAAATATATTCATCATTTTTATAACACTTGGATCCAACCATGGCAAGAATTTCGCCTGTTTCTGGATCCATAGTCATCAAAGCAGAATTTGAAGCCCCATAGATATTTCGATAATATCCTGCCTGACCATATTCACTCCCTTCAATATATTTTTCGGCTACCTCTTGAAGACTATAATCAAGAGTAGTATAAATCTTCAATCCTCCTGTTTGAATATCTGAAACAGTAAAAGGCTTTCCGTTATTATATCCTCGTACTTCCTCCTGCAAAAGTTTCTGAACGTAGAACACAAAATGAGGAGCTTTAATATCTACAGTTGGTTTTTGATACTCCAAATTTCGGACTTCATCTTTTGCAGCAAGTAATTCTTCGACCGTCACATATTCCTGTTGTGGGAAGCCTTCCTTATCTTTGTTTTTTTCGTTTGCCAACTCGATCCGTTCATTTATTCGGTCAATATTTTCAACCATTTGGTCAATAATATAGTCCGCTCTATAAAATAATCTCTCCTTGTTTGATTCCGTATCGGAACCAATAGTGGGAGACATAATTGTTGGATTCTGAACTACAGCAGACAACACAATCATTTCGGGAAGATCCAATTCATCAAGATTTTTGTCAAAATAGAAATCAGCACCTCTTTTGATTCCAAGAACACTACTTCCTTGTGGTACAACATTCAAATAAATATTCATTATTTCATCCTTGTCATAGAGCCTTTCTAATTGAAGCGCAAGTACTATCTCTTTTATTTTTCGGATATATGAATACTCTCGAGTTAATAATGTATTGACAATTACCTGTTGACTAATTGTACTTCCTCCACAAGACTTGTCAGTAAAGATTTGATAAATCACACACCTTATTATTGCAGTGAAATCAACACCCCCATGGTTATAGAACTCCTCATCTTCAGCAGCCAGAAAAGCCCATTTTTGGAGTTCGGGGACATAATCATCGGTTTTTATCCAGTCCCTTTCAAAAGTGTCCGAATTGATTCTATAAAGTTCGATTCCATTTCTATCATATATAATGCTACTTGCAAGAGCGGGAGGCTTGTCTACAGCAGGAAGTTCATTGGTAAGTCTTTGAAGCCAAATTAGAAAAATCAGAGAACCAATCAGAGCGAGAATCCCCAAAAACCCAAGAGAAGTCCAAACTATACGCTCTCTTTCCGAAGCTTTTTTTCTGGAATACCTTTTTGTTTGCATCAAAACCCTTCTGGATGGTCGTCTAGACACTCTCGAATAAGATTTTCTGGATCTTGAAGATTTGTATAGTGGTCTTCGAATCATTTTAAAAAACAATATTTAATTAGAACAGGTCATTTTAACTTGTTCTACTCTTATCCTTCAAGCAAAATCGATTACAAATATCAAATAATCTGTTAAAATTATCAGCATAATTTTGGTGAGGTGGCAGAGCGGTCATAATGCACTGGTCTTGAAAACCAGCGTGTCGGAAACGGCACCGCGAGTTCGAATCTCGCCCTCACCGAGTTTGTTTTTTCAAACAAATTCCACAAACATTCCATATACTTATTATTAGCCTCAATCCATTCTTCCATAGATCTTTCTTTATATTTATGTTCACTTATTATTAATACGAATATATATATAAGGTGTTACATCAAAAATTCAAAATGGTGTCTTAAGAAAATCGAGCTTCAGTGCCCTTAGAAATAATTTAAAATAGTTTATTGGATAATTTCTCATCTCTATAAAACACAAAAAATCCCGAGGGATTTTTCGCGAAGCAGTAAAATAATTAAAAGTGTTTTTTCGTTATCAATAGAATAGTTGAAAAGCTCCGCTATTTCAATACATTAAGGCTCATAATTAACCGAAAACAATATATCTATTCTAAACAGAATACAAGTATTGTCAATATGTACCCAAACAGGTTTTTATTTTAGACGATGATTTTGAATCCATCTTTATGCCGAACACCTTGTCAATCACAAAACATTGTTTCGACGAAAAACTATTTCAAATATTTTTGGTTTGTGTCGCCATACTCGTCAAAGTTTTTGATGCAGAATATAGGACTGAGGAATACTCTATGAATAGAAATTGGGGGAAAGTCGAAACAATCGATCAATTTGTTACTGATTTCTACAAAGGATAGAACATCACAGTTCCGAGGTAGAGGCATTGTGTTTCGCTTTGAGCCTTCAAAATTTAATTGCTCTCACTCATCTCCAACTCAATGTTTATACTTTCTGCTTTGACAAAACAAATAGTAATTAATTTAAACATCTTTGAGAATATCGTAGCTCAATCTAAACCTTTGACTTGTATTTATTGTTTCATCTACTATTCGAAGTTTGATTTTTTTGAAGCGTGTGCATATTACAATTGTGTGTTATACAAGTCTTTGAGTATTTTTAAATCATGCTCAAAAAGTATCTATAAATAATTCAAAAAAATGAGCCCCCAAGGGGCCCATTCGTAACTTTAATTTAAAAATTGAAACCACACAAGACAATCATTTTTGTTACTGGTTCTCAGTCGTATCTTCCTTTTCTAATTCTTGAATCGCAGTAATTACATCCGAATCTGGAGATAAAGGTTCCATAAGGATCATATGGGCCTTGTTTATAACCATTGGTTCTATTGGCTTATGAAGTGTATCGCTTCTCTTCACCAAGGTTAATTGTGGCTGTGTCAATGCATCTGCATTTTCGTCTGTTTCACCCGTTGTAACCTGATCAACTCTCAAAAAATAAACACCAGTCAATTGAATTTCTAGGGTATTGTTTTCAATTACTTTTCCAAAATATACTTGTCCGTTTTCAAGAAAGACAGCAGTATATGCGTCAGAAGAGAATATATTAATATTTTTTTCTGAAGTACTATCAAACAAATAAATTTTTACTAAGATTGCAGACAAAACAGCAACCAATATAAGAAGCATTGCAATCAGAATATTTCTCAAAAAAGTCGGATTGTTTTTTTTATTCACTATCACAGTCGATTGGGCAGAATCCATAAAAAAAAATTAAAAAATAAAAACTGAGGTCTATACATAATAAATTCAACTGAAATTTTTGTAAAGCACAAAACAAATTATTTGATAATACCTAGTCTATATAGGTCTTTAAGGAAGTGTTGGCACTTCTGTGGGTTCCAAAACAACAGTCTGTTCTTCAATAATCAATTCTTCCTCTATTATCTCGGGTGATGGGGAAGGAGTAGGTGTGACGTCTGCTTCGGGAACTGGAGCCGGAGATACCTCTTCTTCAGGTGTTGGAGTAAGCTCCTCCAAAGGAGGTGTTGTCTCTTCTACTGGTGTTGGAGTCGGTGTAAGGTCAACCTCCTCCTCAATAACCAGTGTATTTTCCTCAATTCTCACATCACTGACTGTTTCATTACTCAAAAAGATATTTGAATGGAAACCTCCAAATGCATGCCAGTTAAATATGATGTCATTTTCTTGAGCTGGATATATTTTTATTTTGAACCCACCAACAGTAACCTCGTCTATATAGTATTCTGTAAGTCTTCCCGGACCAACCTGAGAAATTGTAATAATAGGTTGGTATTGATATTCATTGGTAAACGTAATCTGTACCTCCTCATCTCCTGATATAATCATTGCTTGTCCTACTGTATCTTCATTGAATATCACATGCCCATCTACTCTAATCCTTCCCTTCATCCATGTATCTCCTGCAACAATCAACTTGTCTATGTATGTACCTTCATTTATGTAGTTTGTTATCTCTCCATCCCCTATAAATATATCTTCCATCTCTTCTACATTCCCTGTGTTTTCTTCAAGTATCAATAACTCACTTGTAGCTGTATTCATCAATTCCAACTCCTTTATCCTTTCGTCCAAAGCTTGTATTCCTACCATAGCAACACCTGCTGGATCTAGAGTTGATATTGTTGTATTGTTGTCCCCAACTCCAAATGCTGAATAAAAATCCTGTGCTGTCGGACCTATGTGGGTTACACTATCTTCATCTAACTTGTAGTTCCATCTCGAAATATCAAGTCCCAAGATCCCATTCAATACCTCTTGCTTGTTCAGTGCTACAAAATTTTCTTTTCTACTTTCATCTGATACATTTGTCCATACACCCGAATCTGACAGATACGCTCCTGTTATTGTATCTATTCTCTTTCCACTCAAATCATCTGGTGCTACTACTCCTACCCCAAGTCTTTCTATCGATGCTTCACTTGTTGTAAATGTTTCTGATAGAGCAGAGTAGGCTTCTTGTAATGCAAGTATATCCCCTTGTATTTGAATAATACTGTTTCCCAATGTTGTTATCTGTGTACTTTGAGTTGTTGAATATTCTTCTACTGTTGTTGAAAGTGTTGTCAAACCATCCTGTACCAAAACAATTGAATTTTGACTCTCTAATACCTCCAATTGCATGTTTGAAATCAAAGTTGATTGTGCTGTCATCTCTCCATTTATTCCATCAAGTTCCGTACCCAAATCTACTCCTCCCACCAGTATTGTATCTGCTGTTAGATTTTCTACTATCAATTCTTCTGTTGCAAACGAACTTGCTAGATCTGTTCTTACATAATCATCCAAATTCTCTATCTCATACTGCTGTTCTTGTATTCCCTTCAATAACTCCCAGCTAGTAAACTCCCTTACCAATAAATATCCTGGTTTACCCATTTTAACTTTGTCTGGAAATACCTCTTGAAGTTCTTGTGCTACCGCACCATATTCTATATTTTTTCCACTTCCTATCATTTGATATTGCCGTATATCAACATTCATAAAACGAGATAAAATATCTTCTGAATCCTCTATATTTGTCTTCAATGTTTGATCTGAGGTACATGTCCATGTCGGTACTGATGAAGTAATTGCTAATTCGCAGTATTCGTCAGCTGGAAATCCATCTTCTGGATCTTGATCTTCCTCTAATACTATCAATGGATCCCCAGGATTTTTTCCAATTGGAGCTGTGTCGTGAAATATGTGTAAATAGGTATCTCCTGTTCTCTGAACATTATTTACCTCAGGTAAATTTATACCTACATAGCCTTCTGCCATAGAGATGGACATTCTCTCATCAGGCTCAAAAGATCCAAGTTGAGTAAGACTGTTTGTGTAGAAATGCATACCTGTTTGATATGTACCAATATGATTAGGCGTCAAAGTATGTGCAATCCATTCATCATCGATATACTCAGCACCACCAGATATGATAAACTGCATATCGTACTCACTTGTCAACCACATCCCCACATTAGAAGCTGTCCCCATATGAAAACCACTGTTTGAAGCATCTGTAACAACATCTAATTCATTTTTTGGAGCTGCTGTATTGATTCCCACATTGTAAGAAGAATCGATATTAAAACCAGAATGGTATATTGAATATCCCTGACCACTGACTGTTTGTGAGGTTTTTACCTCAATTTCAGTAGCACTAGTATACTTTGTAATTGCACCAGCATTTGTCCCGTCAGCAAAGACAAAAAGTGATCCTACCATAGCCGCTGTAAATGTAGTTCCAGTACCTGTTATAACTGTTCCGGATTGTGATGCTGTACCTGTTGTAGAATACAAAAGTGAACCCAAGGACAGTAATCCGGCGGGAGTCGTAGTATTGATACCGATATATCCCGTACTCTTATCCAAATACAAATCATCTGTAAAGAATGCTATATCTGCATTTCCAGTAGAATCAGTTGTAATCCCCATAATATCTTGGGTTGCATCTGTGTAAGAAATCAAAGCTTCAGCAGTTGTACTTGCCCCAATATGCAAAGTTGATGGACCCAAATACAAATCTGAAAATCTGGAAGTAGCCGAACCTAAGCTCACAGTATCATTACTCCCAGGAAGAACACTTGTAACAGAAGTAACTCCACCATCACCCAGAAGTAGAGCATCATTTGTGGCATCGGTCCTCAAATAATATCCGCCTCCTTCTCTGTTAATATGGAAATTTGAAACTGTACCAGTCTCATCTGTAGTAATCACTAAGTCACCCTCCGTATTTGCAAGAACAATAGTCGCTCCATTTTCATACGCAGATTGCAAGGTTGCAGAAGAGGGTAGTGTTGCAGGATCAATCCAACTCCATTGATCTTGATCATTATTGTATAAAATTCCTTCTGTTGATGAAGTGGGTAGAGTATAGGTAATATTTGTAGTTGTCT